>JAPOZO010000075.1 GCA_026706025.1 Candidatus Poribacteria bacterium | reverse complement strand
TTGGCAAGCTCTTCAACTCATGAAAAAAGTACATTATGAAAACTGAATGGCTCTGATATCCCCGCAATTCCACTTGACAATCTGTGCGATTTGAGATACCCTATTAAGCATGTCAACAAATACCCACAAAAAACCGATTTAGCAGGCTGGGAGTTTTCGTACTATTCATGGAAAATTAGAAGGATGTGATGGAACCACTTACGCTGTATCTTGATCTCAACCTTTATTGTCGGACTTTCAATGATCAAACACAACTTCGGATGTATCGTGAGGCGAGAGCAGTGGACATTATCTTGAACCGAGCTAGCAGACAGGAGTATAAAATTTATTGGTCTTACGTTCTCCATGCCGAAAACAGTCTGAATCAAAATCCGATTGAGCGTCGAATTGTAATGGGGCAGTCTACTTTCTGTTTTTGTTCTATTCTTCCAGTGAATGATATTCGACACTTAGCCAGTCAGATTCAGACCCTCTCATTAATTAGCGGGTACGATGCAGAACATATCGCATGTGCAGAACTCGCTGGCTGTGATTACTTGCTTACGGGCGATGATCGCCTTTTGAGGCAGTTTAATCGGTTAAAAGTGCAAAGAGTTTTGTCTTTGCAGGTCACTCTCCAAAATCCTGTTGATTTTTTGAGAGTCAGTTTGAAAAGGAAAAAAAGTCATGAAAGATAAAATACTTGAGGAAATTGAGGCAATTGCAAAAGCAGAAGGGGAATGCCCTATTGAAGATGTGATGCGTCGTGGTATGGAGGCACTTGAAAAAGAGCTCGATCCGCTTGAAGTCAGTCGATTTATTGTTGAATTACGGCGGATGAAATCAGGTATATCCGAAATCCAAAATTGGTTACCGCATTGAGATTACTATGGTTTGGACAATTTGCTGTAGCATAGGAAACCGTTAGCCTGTGCAGATTTAAGTTCAGTTTTCAGTAGGGTATGAAAGCGTTAGCTTGTGTTTGTAGCATAGGCTGTTAGCCTGTGCAGATGTTCGATAAAAACACTATATGAAACGGACTGAAACTGTCCAAACTTAAGGTATTATATCACCCAAGTTGCTACTAACAGATTTTGCACACTTCGGAAAGGTTTTTTGTCTTTTTCCACACCCCAGAGGGGTGATATATCTATAGAAAATGACGTATTTGCGCGATTGCACTCCAGCGGAGTGCTATGTGTATAAAAAGGTGGCAACTTGCGTTGTGATAATAAAACTACGGAAGGTTTTTATTAATGAGAATTGATGGAAATGCTAGAACAATCCGCCAACTGCTTGCACACACTAAATATAAGTTGGATTATTACCAGCGTGAGTACAGTTGGCAGCCCAAGCATGTAACGGAACTCCTTGACGATCTTTCCAGAAAATTCTTAGAAAGTTACACGGAAGGGGACACTCTTGCTAATGTTTCTAACTATAAGCACTATTTCCTCGGCTCAATCATTATCAGCCATAGTGACGGTCAAAGATATATTGTAGATGGACAACAACGACTTACCTCCCTAACCCTCCTCTTGATTAGACTTTACCGATCATTGGAAAACGGATCTCTGAAAGATCAGGTAAATCAACTTATCTACTCACTGAGTGGTGGAATAGAAGGGTTCAATTTGGATATCCCAGAGTGGTATGATATCATGGAAGCACTCTATGAAGGTAAATCCTTTGATGAGAGCGATTATTCGGAGTCTATTCAAAATATTGCTCTACGTTACGGCGATATTGAAAATTATTTTGAAGAAGATTATTTTGAAATCCAAGGCGAAGCACTTTCATCTTTTGCTTATTGGTTACTTGATAACGTCTATTTGGTGGAAATCGCTGCTTATGATTCCAAGGATGCGTATGCTATTTTTGAAACCGTGAATGACCGCGGGCTATCGCTTACTCCAGCTGATATGCTTAGGGGATATTTGCTATCAAACATTAAAGATACAGGGCGTAGAAATCATGCCAGCAGTGTTTGGCGAGCGCGTAGCCAAACACTTAAGCAAATAGGTAAGGGTGAGGAATCAGAAGCAATCAAAGCGTGGTTGCGTAGTCGGTACGTTGGGTGCCTCGATTCTTCTGAAAGTGTTCGCGATTTTGACGCAATCGGTTCCGAATTCCACCGTTGGGTTCAAGAGCGAGAGGGCGAATTGGGACTCAAACCAGAGTCTGACTCTGCCTTCGCCAATTTTATTGAACGCGACTTTGAATTTTATGCATCTTGGTACTATCGTCTGCGTAACGCTGCCAATTCATATAAAGAGGCAGATGATCATGGGCTTAAATGTGTCTACTATAATGCCCAACATAACAAGTTTACAATACAGTACCCAATCTTGTTAGCTCCATTACATCCGGATGATTCAGATGCAGAGAATTTGCAAAAGGTTCAGATTGTTGCAGAATATCTTGACATCTTAATCTACCGACGCATTTGGAATTTACTACCCATAGCCCAGAGAACCATGGCTGATTTGATGCCTTCGGTTATACCAATTATTCGAGGTAAGAATTGCAAGGAATTACGGGATATATTGCACAAGAGGCTTCAAGAGGAAGTAGAACCATTTTCCAACAACAGTGTATTTGGTTTTCAAGGTGTAAGTCGTCAAAAAATCTTTCTAATTCTCGCCCGTATGACAGATTATGTCGGAGTCCAATCGGAGGAATCTTCGCGTTATCTGGAGTACATGAAAACGGGAAAAAATCGTTATGAGATAGAACACATCTGGGCGAATCACCCCGATTGTCGTCCAGATGAATTGAGTGAATCTGAATTTGAAGATTATCGTAACCGCGTAGGTGGTTTGCTCCTTCTACCTAAAAGTGACAATGCAAGTAGTGGAGATGATCCGTATGACAAGAAACTTGGAGTCTATAGTGGGCAAAATCTACTTGCAAAGAGTCTCCACGAACAAACTTACATTAACAATCCTGGCTTCCGAAAGTTCCGAGAGGCCAGCGGTTTGAATTTCAAATCACATAGTGAATTTAAGAAAAGGGATTTTGATGATCGGCAAGAACTTTGCCTGAGACTTGCTGAGCAGATATGGAATCCAGAGCGGTTGAGGTTATTTGGTGGTGGAGAACCCGAAATAGCAATTCAACCGGAAAATCCACGTGGAAATCAAGGGGTTGAGAAAGACAATGCGGAACATATTGATTTGGAAGATAAAGATATATCCAATGATACCAAAGAGACCTCGGCAATAGAACCAATTATGAACGAGATTCGGGAGTTCTACAAAACGAAATCTGATACCACAATCAAAAGACTTTGTGCCCGGATCGCAGAATTACTGAGCGTGATAGAGAAGAAAGGATGGAGCGAGTTAACTTTCAAACCTAGAAAACTCTACTGCGCTTTTTACTCAGGAAGTAACCCTCTATTCGGTGCTTTCTTATTTGAGGATCCTCGATTTGTTATCTGGATGGACGCAGGAGATGTGGAGAAATTGAGACACTACTATGAATTTAGGTATGTGCCTTCTAGAAGACAAGCCATATATCTAGGGGGCGCAACAGTAGCACAACTTCAACCTGTTCTCGAATCCGTCTATAAGAAAAGCCAAGAATATTAATGCTCCGCAGCGGATGTAACTTTGGCAGCAATCCTTAAAAATGCGATACATCAAACCCATTGTTTGGCTCATCTTTATCTTTTCCGGTGCCAGTGGACTTATCTATCAAGTCATCTGGATGCGGCAGCTGACGCTTATCTTCGGTAGCACCGTTTTCGCAACGAGTACCGTCCTGACAGCGTTTATGGGAGGACTCGCGCTCGGCAGCTACTACTTCGGGAAGAAGATTGACGAAAGCACGCAATCACCGTTGTGGATTTATGCACTCTTGGAAGCCGGTATCGGTGCGTTTTGCCTTGTCTGGCCACTTATCTTAACCGTACTGGGCGCACTCTACGTCCTGATTCATCGCAATATCACATCAGAATTCTATACGCTCTCGCTCATCAGGTTCGTGTTGACATTCGGGGTCCTGTTAATTCCGTCCACATTGATGGGCGGCACGTTGCCAGTGCTGACCCGCTTCTTCGTGAAAAGGCTTGAACAACTTGGCACAAACATCGGGATCCTGTACGCACTGAACACATTCGGCGCAGTCATCGGCACTGTGGCAGCAGGCTTTTTCCTGATTGAGGCGTTAGGCATCCGATGGACGCTCGGTGTCGGCATCGCTATCAATTTTGCTGTCGCCGCTATTGCGATAGTGTTAGCACGGAAGGCGTTAGCAACAGAAGCAGATGAACCTCAAGAAGAAACACAACAACTGGAGTCTGAAAATGTCACGCATCAACCTGAAAGACTTCTCGTACTGTGGGCAATAGGCATCTCAGGTTTCTGTGCTTTGGCTTACGAGGTGTTGTGGACCCGTATCATGGTCTTTTTTCTCGGCAGCACGACTTACGCCTTTGCAACGATGCTCGCGGCGTTCTTATTCGGCATCGCTTTGGGAAGTATGGTGCTTGCCCGCTGGGTTGATCGGATCAAGCAACCTGTCGCAATTTTCGGGATCATCCAACTCGGTATCGGGCTGTTCGCGCTGATCCTGATGCCAGCGTTTGAGGGGTTATATGGGATGAGTCGAGCGTTCCAATCTACCTTCGGTGCAAGTAGGTTCTGGACATTCTTCTCCTGCTTCCTCGTGATGTGCCTGCCGACATTTCTGATGGGTGCAAGTTTTCCACTGGTAACGAAAATCTACACCGGCAGCGCACGCCAACTCGGTAAAAGCATCGGAAACGTCTATGCAGTCAACACAGTCGGAAGCATTTTAGGGGCGTTTTGTGCAGGGTTTATTCTGATTCCACTTTTGGGCATCCGTCCGAGTATTGTCTTAACGGTGGCTTTGAACTCAGGTATCGGGTGTCTGCTGATCTTGAGAAGTGGGTGGCAGACCGAGACCGGAAAATCACTGCTACAAGGAATAGGTGTCGGGATGCCGATCCTCAACGCAGGGTTAGCGATAATCCTACTGCTCACGGTGAATCAACCGCTTTTCCTGAAGAGCGCGATTTTCAAAACCCAACGTCCCGGTGATACGCTTGTTGATTACAATGAAGAGGTGGATGCAACGGTAACAACACTGAAAGATGATGAAGGTGTCTATCGTCTCTATGTTGATACAAATCAGGCAGCGGATGCCTCGCGTTGGGATTCGCCATCGCATCGCGTCATCGCGCATCTGCCGTTATTATTGCACCCACGTCCGAAACGTGCACTCGTCGTCGGATTTGGCATGGGACTCACCTCACATTCGATAACACAACACGGTGTACAGGTCGACGCGATAGAGTTGTCGAGCGGTGTGCTCTCCGCAGCCCAAAAATATTTTACGCACGTCAATGAAAATGTGTTTGAAAACCCGCAGTTTAACTACAAACTCAACGATGGACGCAACCATATTCTAATGACGAAGACGAAATACGACATGATTTCAACAGGTATCATCCATCCCCTTGTCAGTGCTGGGAGTTCTAATATCTACACTGCGGATTTTTATCGTTTGTGCCGTAAAATTCTCACAGAAGACGGTATTATGTGCCAATGGGTGCCGTTGCATCGGCTGCCGGAAGCACACTACAAAATGATTGTCCGCACGTTCATCGAGGTGTTTCCTGAGACAACGCTCTGGTATAAATATACACCCGATTTCGTGATTCTCATCGGTACGCGTGAACCACTTTCGATTGACTACAAAAACTTCATAAGCCGCGCGCGGATAGCGAATATCCGCGAAGGTCTCGCCGCCGATGATCTTGACGGTATGTCGCTACTCGATTCATTTATGATGGGACCGGAGACAGTGCACAAATACGTTGGGGTCGGGCCTATCCACACAGACAACCGCCCGCGGTTGGAATTCTTCCACGGCGCAGACCTCGTAGGCACAACAACGCAAAACGTCAAAGGCATGGCTGAATATCGGGAACGTGTGCTACCGTATCTCACAAACTACGGCGCGACACTTGCAGAGAAAAGAATCGCTCGTGAGAGATTGGATACCTACTTTAGAGCCACTCAAAAATTAATTCGTGGACAGATTGCTTACGCCCGTGGTCAGTACCAAAACGCTGCAAACCTCATGAACGAAGCCGTCGAACTCAACCCAGTTGACGAAACAATCCGCTATAATTTCGGTGTCGTTTCAGGCTTGATTCGCGAAGGTGATCAGGAAGAACTTCAGCGGATGCAACAAGAGATCCAGCGGACAATGGCGCAAAATCCTGACGACAGTGAGGGGCATCTGCACTTGGGAATCTTATACGAGAAACAGGGTGAACTTGAAAAAGCTGCAACGGAACTTGAGGAATTTCTCAGACATGAGCCGAGTCGATCCGATGTCTATCTAATTTTAGGGCCGCTTTATGAACGCCAAGAACACTATCAAAAAGCACTCCGCACTTATGAACGCTTAGAACAACAAGCCCCTAATTTACCCGCACCAATTTTCGCCGCAATGGCACGGCTCCACCTAATATTAGAAAATGTAGAGGCAGCCGAAAGATATGCACGGAAAGGTATTGCTGCAGATGCCAATTCGTGGCGTTCCCACTATATCCTTGGAAACGTTCACGCCGCCATGGATCAACCGCAAAAACAGGTAGCGTATTATAACAATGCTTTGAAAGCACTTGATAAAATCATCCAAGTCAACCCGGATCCGAATGACTTACATATCAGAGAACAGATCCAAAACGAATTGGAACAACTAAAAAAATAAAATCTTAGGATTTATGCACTCGAAAAAATAACAGGGCAAAGTAATAGACACGCGCCGGATGGGCGTGGTTACCGTCCACTAATATGAAATATCTACCGTTTCTGATGTGATTACAGCTAATTATTTCAACCGTCCTGCCCTTTAGACAGACGCAATTTGTGAATTTCAGAAACGATTTGGTGTTTAATAGTCCAAAATGCCCTACCTAAAAATGGTGGGGAATTCTTAAGAGGAGGAACCCTTGCATCCAGTAAACAAGCAAGGGAATATCTAACAATGTCTCAAGAAACCCAAGAAGCCACATCGTCTTGTCTAAAACGGACCCACTATTGTGGTGACCTACGTCTAACCGACGCGGGTACCACCGCGCAACTCAACGGTTGGGTCAAACGCCGTCGCGACCACGGCGGTGTCATCTTTGTCGATTTACGCGACAGAACTGGCATTACACAAGTCGTCTTTGATCCACAGATTGATGAAAAAGCGCACGCCATTGCGGACGCTGTTAGAAGCGAATTCGTCCTGAACGTCAGCGGTACTGTCCGCGAACGTGAACCTGGTGAATTGCTGTTGCACGCTGACGCGGCTTATCAAACAGATCTCGTTGATGGCAATTTGTCCGCAGCATTCCGAGCACTATTTTCGGATGCTGACCCGAAATATACGCTCTCCGAAGAAATTGAGGTAGCCACTCGAGTCCAAGGTGAGCGATGGCTGCTCACCGATGTCGAAAACAATCGGACATATCACATTGAGAACGAAGAAGCGGGTCTTATCGTCTATCAAGGCACTGTCAACCCTGAACTCGATACAGGCGAAATTGAAGTCGCTGTGGATTCCCTCAGTATTCTCAATACTGCCAAAACACCGCCGTTCCCGGTTGAAGACGATATTGATGTCGCTGAAGATATTCGGATGCGCTACCGGTTCATTGACCTGCGCAGACCTGAGATGCAAAAGACGCTGGCGATGCGGCATAAAGCAGCCCTCGCGGCACGCAACTACATGAACGAGCAGGGTTTCCTTGAGATTGAGACACCTATCTTGATGAACAGCACGCCTGAAGGCGCGCGTGATGTGTTGGTTCCAAGTCGTCACTATCCGGGTAGGTTTTACGCGCTCCCGCAATCACCACAGCAATTCAAGCAGATCCTCATGATGAGCGGTGTTGATCGATATTTCCAGATTGCGCGATGCTTCCGCGATGAGGATACCCGTTCCGATAGGCAGTTGGAGTTCACGCAGCTTGATATTGAGATGTCCTTCGCTGACACAGACGATGTGCTTGCGGTAACCGAAGGGTTGATGAAACGGATATTTGAGGAGGCAGGCGATATCCCTGTTCAAACCCCGTTTCTAAGACTCCCTTACCACGAATCCATGGCACGGTTCGGAAACGACAAACCTGACACGCGGTTCGGTATGGAACTCACAGACCTCTCCGATGTCATGGCAGATTGCGACTTCCAAGTATTCGCACGGACATTAGCCAGCGGTGGGCAGGTCAAAGCCATCGCAGTACCGGGAGGCGAGGATTTTTCACGCAAAGACATTGATGACCTAACAGCATTCGTCGCTACCTACCGAGCGAAAGGCTTGGCATGGGTAAAAGTCACGACAGAGGGTTTCTCATCAGGAATCGTCAAGTTCTTCACAACAGAACAACTTGAAACGGCACAAGAGCGGACAGGCGCGCAACCCGGCGACATTATGTTCTTCGTCGCTGACAAGCCGAAGGTCGTCGCTGACGCGCTCGGCTATCTTCGCCTCCACCTCGGAAAAAGACTCAACCTTATCGACGAAACGCAATACAACTTCCTCTGGATTGTCGATTACCCACTCTTTGAGTGGAACGAGGAAGAGAATCGCTATGAACCGTTTCATCACCTGTTCACTGGCGCGACAGCAGAGACACTGCCCCTGTTAGATACGGACCCTGGGAAAGTTCAGAGCCAACACTACGACCTTGTGTGCAACGGGTATGAAATCTGTAGCGGAAGTGTTAGAATCCATCAATGGGACATCCAACAGAAGGTCTTCGACATTCTGAACATCACACCGGAAGAGGTCGAAAGTCGGTTCGGTTATTTCATAGATGCGTTGTCGTATGGTACACCCCCGCATGCAGGCATTGCTCCCGGACTGGATCGGATGGTAATGCTAATGCGGAACGAGGAGAACATCCGAGAAGTCATCGCGTTCCCGAAATCGCAACAAGGACTCTGCCCGCTGACGCACGCGCCCTCTGTTGTATCGGATGATCAGTTAGAAGAATTGTCTATCCGCGTTGATGCAGAGCCATAGGGACAACCACATTCGCTGGTGAGGTTTCATGAAGTTTAAGAAAATATTTCGGTAATTCTATATTTGCCCCAGGCCCGGTAGGTGCGGTTTCCTAACCGCACCGGAGTTCTCCAAAATTACCGAATTAAATTGTTAATCTTCATGCAACCTCGCCAAAACGAGTAGTATAATTCCTGCTCAGACCATATAATAATTTCAAGGAGAGCCCATGAAAGGTTGGAAAATTTCGATCACACTTGTCTGTCTATTGATGTTCATTGTAGGTTACCAAAGTGCAAATGCCCAAGAAAATCTTGCACAACAGGTGGACGCTATTTTTCAACAAAGTTGTTTGAATTGTCATGGACCCTCCGGTTCCTTTAAGGAAGCACTCTTGATTGACCCCACCGCGCTTATTGAGAGTCAGGTCGTCATTCCAGGATCCCCAGAAAACTCAGAGTTCTATAAACGACTCCTTGGACCTACTGAGAATGGCCCCCAAATGCCACTCAATTTACCACCACTTTCACCAGAAGCCATTGAAACAATTGCCCATTGGATTGCCGCAGGCGCGCCAGATTGGAATGTGCAGCGCGACATCAATTTCGTAACCACGGATACAATACTTGATACCATCCAAACCCATCTGGAGTCACTGGATCCTTTTGACCGTTCCTCGGCACGGTATTTTACAATGACGCATCTCTATAATGCAGGTGAAACGCCTGAGACCCTCAGCGACTATCGGATCGCGCTCTCTAAACTGATAAACAGCCTCTCGTGGAAGTTTGAGATTACGAACCCAACGCCCATTGATGAAGCACAAACGATCTTCCATATAGACTTGCGGCGTTATGAATGGAATACCACAACCGATGTGTGGCCACAAATTGAGCAGGCATATCCGTATAGCATTGATTTTGATCCCGAAACACAAGCCGGTCTCCTTGAAAAACTGACACACCTGCAGACTGAAACGGGCAGCATAGTGCCGTTTGTCCATCTGGATTGGTTTCTTGCGACCGCCTCGCTGCCACCACTCTATCACGACATTTTAGACCTTCCACAAACAGACCGTATCTTGGAGGCACAATTGGCGATAAATGTTGCGAATAATATCAGGAATGCGCCGGGAATAGATGTCTGGCGTGCGGGTTTCAACGATTCGGGTGTCTCACGGCACAATCGCGTTGTTGAGCGTCACACGTCCCGATATGGTGCGTATTGGAAAAGTTATGACTTCGCGGGGAGTGCGGAGTCTCAGAACATCTTTACCTATCCGCTTGATTTCACACACGATGGTGGCGAAATTATCTTTAATCTCCCCAACGGGCTGCAGGCATACTTGCTGGTTGATGCCAACGGTAACCGACTCGACGACGCACCAATTGACATTGTTTCTAACCCAGCGGCGAGCGATCCTACGGTACGGAACGGTCTCTCATGTATCGGGTGCCATACGCAAGGCATGAAAACGTTTAAAGATAGTGTGCGTGCGGCAATTGAACAGGATGACAACCCGCCGTATAACAAAGAACAAGCATTGCGCCTCTATCCTAAACAGTCTGTACTTGATGATCTGGTGGCAAAAGATACGGAAAGGTTCCAGCAGGCACTGGAAAAGATTGGGGGGCCATTTGCGGACAACGCATCCAGACAACACTTCTTCAAGCAACATGAAAATGAACCGATCCAACGGTTTCATGAGTTGTTTCAAGCACGGCTAAGTGCGTCGGACGCTGCAGCCGCGGTCGGATTAGAGACGGAGGCATTCCTCACACAGATCCGTGAGAAGCAAAGCCTGAAAAACTTGGGATTACAAACGCTTATAGATGTGAACGGCACGGTGAAACGGGATGCATGGACATCGGCTTTTCACGATGTGATTTCTGAGATCAACTCTCCTAATATCGTTCTGCCACCTGTGGTGCAGCGCCCAGAAATTATTCCTGGTGCTGGTGTATATATTCCCGACCCAAACCTACGCGATGCTATTCAACAACGACTTCAGCAAAGACACAACAAAGCCCCAGGGGATGTGATTACCGTAGAAGATATGGCGAAATTGAGATCGCTTAAAGCTGTGGATAAAGGTATCCAAGATTTAACAGGGCTTCAGTATGCAACAAATCTGGAAAGTCTTGAAGTGTGGAATAACCAGATTTCCGACCTATCGTCTCTGAAGGCGTTAATAAATCTACGTACAATATCACTTGCCGATAATCAGATTTCCGACATATCACCACTAACAGGATTAATCAATGCAAAAAATCTTTATCTTTCACATAACCCTATCTCTGATCTATCTCCTATAAAGAATTTGAAAAATCTGTCGGAATTGAAGCTTTGGGATTGTCCAGTATCTGACTTATCGCCACTCACAGAATTAACTAAACTAACAAAATTAACTCTCGCTTATGATTATGTTGACATAAATCCCGAATTTGTAGACATATCACCCCTCACAGAGTTAACGGATATGTCTTATTTAGTCTTTCACGGTGTAAACCTATCTGATTTATCCGCCTTAGTAGGTATGATTAATCTGAAGTTTCTAAAATTTGATGGCAACAATGTATCCGATATATCGCCCGTAGCAAATTTAATCAATTTGGAACACATTATCACTTGGCGGAATCCTATATCAGATTTTTCACCTTTGGCGAAATTAGATAAATTGAAAACGATAGATATTTGCGGCGCGGACATAACGGATCTCTCATTTTTGGCTGGAAAACAGGAGTTGACAGAACTGTATCTCGTCAAAAACGGAATCTCAAATATTTCAGCCTTGGCGGAGTTAACGGGTTTAACACGACTGGACCTTTCAGGAAACGATATATCGGACGTGTTACCGCTGGCATCTTTAACCAATCTGACATGGCTCAAGCTTTCCAATAATCCAATAACGGATTTCTCACCTTTAGAGGCACTATCCCAAAATACGAATATACTTACTGGTGAAGTGGTTATACCTGATCCAAACCTCCGCGCTGCAATTGCAGAAGCACTTGGGAAAAACAATACTGCGATTGTCTCAATTACGGCGGAGGAGATGGCGACGTTGACAACCCTAAGGGCAAGTAATAGAGACATTAAAGATTTAACAGGTATTGAGGACGCGATAAATCTGGAAGAGTTGTGGATTTCAAAAAATCCGGTATCTGACATTTCGCCACTTGCAAAATTAAAAAACCTTATCGGCTTAGGTGCTTGGGAAACCTCTATAAAAGACCTATCACCACTTACAGGGCTAACAAAACTGAGATGGTTAGACTTCGGTCGCACCCCTATATCAAATTTGGCACCTCTGGCAGGCATTACGAGCTTGAGAAAACTGACGTTTTACAGTTGCGACCTTGAAGACATCTCGCCGCTTGTGGAATTAACAGGTCTAACACATTTGGAAGTTGGTGGTAACAGAGCTATATCGGATGCTTCACCTGTTGTAGGACTAATCAACTTGGAACATCTTGATTTTCACCACGATTCAATATCTGATTTATCACCATTGGCTGGATTAACTAAATTAAAATCCCTAAATCTTTATGATAATAGATTGATAACCGATTTGTCCCCACTTGGAAACTTAACAGGGTTGATATTTCTTCATCTTCATCAAAATATGATTTCAGATGTATCTCCTTTGGCAAGATTAATCAACTTAGAAAATTTAGTCCTTCGTGATAACTTAATATTGGACATCTCTCCTTTGAAGGAGTTATCTGTATTCTCAGATATTAATTGGGTCGAAAACCCGGGTTCTGCTATAGGTGGACCTGTAATAGAGGGTCCCTGGATGTGGATGATAGTCCCAGCTGAAAATCTTGACAAAGATTGGCTGGCAATAGCAGATAGTGGTGGAGTTAGTGGAGTAACAGAACAGAAAATTGCTACCTATGGCGCAAGACCTGGTAGTGTTATCGGTAACAAGGTGTGGACAACCAGCAAAATTGGTAACCGTTCTCGGAACATCAGTGATATGGTAGAATCTATCGGAGAAAAAAATAAAAGTAACCAAGCTATCTATGGTTCCATTATCCTAGAATCACCATCAGAACAGAAAACGGTGATGCTTCAAGGCAGTAATGGTTTGTTAAAAATCTGGCTCAATGGTGACTTGGTTCATAAAGACATATCAACAAAAGGTTGGCCGTACAAATATGAAAAATTTTTTCCTGTTACCTTGAAGCCGGGAGCAAATGTGTTGTTAGTTGCCATTCAAAGCGAGTATACTGATCTAAGTGGATTTTTCGGTTTTGAAGAAGGTACAGAGTATACAGTGATGCCTCCAGATGTCGGCTTTACATTTTCTGCAATCCAAACAAACCTTCTCGCTGGTGATACACTTACGATCAATCTCAACGCAGAGAACACCACTGATTTAGCAGGATGGCAAGCGGATATTGCGTTCGATCCCAATATCCTTGAAGCCGTTGAAGTTATCGAAGGGGATTTCCTGAAGACGGAAAGTGGAAATACCTTCTTCCAAAATGGCACGATTGATAACGCTGCAGGAAAAATCACTGATCTGGTTTCGGCGCGGATATCTGAAAGTGGTGTTAGCGGTACAGGCACATTACTGTCGGTGACATTGAAGGCAAAAGCAGGCGGCGAAACACAAGTGACACTGGAAAATTTTGAGTTCAGTTCTATCAGTGGCGAGGTCATTCCTGCTGTTCCACCCAATATTACCATTACTGTCGGAGAATATCCGCCTTGGGATGTAAATCAGGATGGACGTGTAAGTGTTGCGGATCTGGTTCTTGTAGCAAAAGATTTGGGTTCCAATGCGCCTGCTAACTTGCGGACTGACGTAAATCGCGATGGTGTGATCAACATCCAAGACCTCCTCCTTGTCGCACAACACCTTGGTGAATCAACCGACGCTGCAGCACCTTCCGCTATTGCTATAAACGATTTAGATTTATTAGACCCAGCAATGATACAAGCATGGATAACACAAGCACAAATTGAAAATGACGGCTCGCTTGCCTTCCGACAAGGCATCGCCAACCTTGAACGACTCTTAGCACTATTCATCCCAGAAGAAACCGCTTTACTTCACAACTATCCAAATCCGTTCAACCCAGAGACGTGGATACCGTATCAACTCGCCGAGCCAGCAGAAGTTACCTTAACCATTTATTCCATGAATGGGACCTTGGTCCGAACACTAAAATTAGGGTATCAACCCGCTGGCATCTATCAAACCCGCACCCGTGCCGCGTATTGGGACGGGAAAAACGAAGTCGGTGAATCCGTCGCCAGCGGTGTCTACTTCTATACATTTACCGCTGACGATTTTACGGCTACGCGGAAGATGCTCATTCTGAAGTAAGACGTAACTGAGCAGATGTATAGCGCGTCTCCCCGAAAGCTTCTTGCGTTTCAAGACATTTCATGTTATCATATAAAATATGAAGACGAATTCCCAAGGAGAGTCGCGCCTAACTTACATTGACGCAACAATTCCGAGCTATCTGGTTTCCAGACCGAGCCGTTCTCCCGAGACTGCGGAACGACAAAAAATCACGCGTGAGTTTTGGCAAGATACCCGTTTTGAATTCATTTTGTCTGACTATGTTATTAATGAAATATCAATCGGGAACAGAGATCAAGCAACAAATAGACTACGAGCCGTTGAAGGTCTCAGCATTTTAGTTGTACAAAGTGCTGACCGAGTTTTGGCACAGCAATTAGTTGATCAAGGAGCACTTCCGCAAATTGCATTTACAGATGCTGTTCACATAGCCGTTTCAGCGAGACGTGCTATTCCGTATCTCGTAACGTGGAACTTCGCGCATCTCGCAAATCCGCACACAAGACCCAAAATTGGGCAAGTTTGTCGTGATGCGGGTTATTCGCCGCCCCGCATTGATACCCCAGAGGCGATACTGGAGGAGACCTAATGTGCGACGAAATTTTGAAAGAATGCCTTGATGCCAAAGCACGTCTTGTCGCGCTTTTCGGCGATTTAGAAACGTACATGGAATTTATGACCAAAAAACAAGAGAAACGTATAAAACAAGGCATAAAATACGTCGATTTACCGATCGTCCGGGTAAAGAAACCGGAGAAGCCTGGCTCTTAGATCCGCGAATCTGCCAGCGATAATCGTGTGTTTGTAGATTAAACCAAATCAGATGTTAGAAGTCACCCACCGGTAGGCGAGTTTTCCTAACTTTGCCACCAACATTGTTTAGAAAATTCTAAAATCTACCATAATTCCGAACAAAACTTCAGAATCCGGAGGAGAGAGTTCACGATGGAATGGAGGATCTTTGTTGTACCCGTCTGTGTATTAATATTCATGACAACATACCAGAGTGTTGATGCCCAAGAAAACCTCGCGCAGGAGGTATCCGCCATATTTGAACAAAGCTGCCTCATTTGCCATGGACCACACGGCTCCTTTACCGAGCAACTCATCATTCAAAGCAGCCAAGGGTTGATTAATACCGGGAAAGTTATTCCCGGAAACCCTGATAATTCCATATTCTATCAACGGTTAATCGAAACCGCTGTAGAAAAACGGATGCCGCTCGGACAGCCACCCTTACCTCCTGCAGCGATTCAGACGATCCGACAATGGATTCAAGCAGGCGCGCCGGACTGGAATACTGCTGCCAGAACCGACATCAACTTCATCACAACCGAAGAAATGCTGCAGACGATTGAGAACCATGTCCAATCGCTCGATACATTCGACCGCGCCTTCGCACGCTATTTTACATCGACACATCTCTATAACGCAGGCGAAACAACAGAGACCCTCCGCGCGTACCAACGGGCACTCTCAAAACTTGTGAATAGTCTCTCTTGGGGACGCGAGGTTACCAAACCGCAGCCCATCGATTCACAAGCAACAATCTTCTATATTGACCTCCGAGACTATGAATGGGAGATCGGCACCAACCGATGGACGCTAATTGAAACGGAATATCCCTATAAAGTTGAGTTCAACGCACTGACACAGACAGCACTCCATGAAAAACTAACGAATCTTCGCCAAGAAATGAGTTGCGAGGTGCCATTTGTCCATGTAGACTGGTTTCTTGCGACCGCTTCACTGCCGCCACTCTACCACGATCTCCTTGATCTCCCACTAACAGATCGGGAGTTGGAGACACGTCTTGAGGTGAATGTAGTTGAAAATATCCGAAATGCCCCAGGAAGACGCGTCTGGCGTGCCGGGTTCAACGATTCCGGTGTCTCCAATCACAACCGTATTGTAGAACGGCACCTCTCTCGATACGGCGCGTATTGGAAGAGTTACGACTTTGCTGGAAGTGTCGGCACACAGAACATCCTTACACATCCACTTGATTTTACACACGACGGTGGTGAGGTTATCTTCAATCTACCAAACGGCTTACAGGCATATTATCTATCAGATGCCGGTGGCAATCGGCTGAATGAAGCACCGATAAGCATCGTTTCCAACCCTGCGGCGAGCGATCCGACTGTCCGTAACGGACTCTCTTGTATTGGGTGTCATACCGAAGGTATGAAGACGTTTGAAGATCAAGTGCGGGGTGTTGTTGAACAGAACGAGAACCCACCGTTTGACAAAGATCGCGCGTTGCGGCTTTATGTTGAAAAAACAGTGATGGATGGGCTCATCGAAGAGGACACTGACCGTTACCGACAGGCACTTGAAGCAACAGGCGATGTATTTGGCGGTATTGAACCTGTTCAGCGGTTCCATGAAGCGTTTCAAGCACCACTTGACGCTTCACACGCTGCAGCTGCTGTCGGTTTAGAGACCGGGGTATTCCTTGGAAAAATTCGTAAGAATGTGAGTTTACAAAACTTAGGATTGCAGGTGTTAGAAAATGGGACTATAAAACGGGATGCCTGGACGTCTAACTTTGACGATATGATTTCCGCGCTGAATACGCCTGATAGCACCCTGCCTCCAGTTGTGCAGCGTCCAGAACTCATTCCCGGAGAGTCTGTTGACATTCCAGATCCAAACCTCCGCGCGGTAATTGCCGAAGCACTTGGGAAGGAGGATGCTGATACTGTTCCGATTACACTTGAAGATATGGCAACATTAACAACCCTAAGCACAAGTGATAGGGACATTAAAAATTTAACAGGCATTGAGCACGCTGCCAATTTAGAAGAGATATGGATTGAGGATGCCCATATATCAAACCTTGCGCCCTTGGCAGGGCTCACGAAACTGAGAAAATTAGATACCATAAAAACTGATATATCCGATATTTCACCCCTTGCAGGATTGACAAACTTAACGCGCCTTAACTTATATGCCAGCCGTGTAACCGATATTTCACCTTTAAGAAGTTTAACGAAACTCACCTGGCTCGGTTTTCGATATGTTAAAGGGATATCAGACTATTCACCGCTGGCAGGGTTGACCAATTTGAAACATCTCGACCTTTTCAACAATAGAACCTCGGATATCTCAATGCTCGCTGGCTTGATAAACTTAGAAACGCTCATACTAAACGAAAACAACATTGTAGATGTCTCACCACTCGCCTCCTTACACAGCTTAGAAACGCTAAATCTAAGCTTCAATCGCATTACAGATGTCTCACCACTCGCCTCCTTACACAATTTGAAAACGCTCCTCCTTAATTCCAATAACATAGATGATATCTCGCCCTTAGACGGTATACGCGAAAACTTGGAGGTCTTCAAATGGCATAAAAACCCCGGCTATCCACAAGATGGCCCCAAAATTGATGGCCCCTGGTTATGGTTACAGTTACCAAAACCTAACAATAGTTTTTATTACTCGGATACAGGTGTAGATTATTTGGCAGAAGCATCTGATGGGAAGGTTACAGAGCAACAGATTGCTACCCTCGGGGTAACGGCGGGCGATAGCATTGGTGATAACGTATGGTTATCAGGTACCCTTGAGCCTTATAATTATAATCCGAATGAATCTGATAGTAACCTTGATAACCTTCGGCGATTGATGTCCATTGAAAATAAATCAGGTTTGGTTGTTATTTATGCTTCCATTACCTTATATTCTCCACGAATACAGCAGACGAAAATGTTCATAGGTGCAGGTGAGTTCCCTCGCAAAGTTTGGCTCAATGGCGCGTTAGTCTACAATTATCCACACTATATTGATAGTGAAACATGGAATTCTGATTATCAGGATTTTTTCCCTATCACATTGCAAAAAGGGAAGAACGTGTTGTTAGTGAGTCATGTGTATAAAACCTATAGGGCAATAAGTTTCTTTGCTGGATTTGCACCTAGCACGGAATATATGGTGGAGAATCCGAGTGTAGGTTATACCTTTTCCGAGTCTAATATTCATGCCGGGGATACTTTCACCCTTGAGGTCAACGCAGAGAATGTATTTGATTTAGCAGGCTGGCAATTTGATATTGCTTTTGATCCATCAGTACTTGAAACAGTTGAGGTCAATGAAGGCGATTTTCTCAAGGAAGGCGGCGGAACGACCTTCTTCCAAAAAGGAACAATTGATAACGCTACAGGCAAGATTAGCAAACTGAGTTCAGCGAGGCTCAACGAAGACGGTGTCACCGGGACAGGTACACTGCTGTCAGTGACATTCACAGCGAAGGAAGGTGGCGAAACCCAAATAATGCTGGAAAACTTCCAATTAGGTTCTATCACGGGTGATAGCATTCCTGCGGGTCCCCACAAGGTAGTTTTCACGATAGAAGGACAACTTGCTACCGGAGACGTAAACCGAGATGGACAGGTGAGTGTCCTGGATCTAATCCTTGTCTCTCGGCACCTCGGTGAAGATGCGTCTATCAATCCGCAAGTAGATGTCAATCGGGATGGAACTATTAACATCCAAGACCTCATCCTCGTCGCACAACATCTCGGTGAATCAACCGACGCTGCAGCACCTTCCGCTATTGCTATAAACGACTTAGATTTATTAGACCCAGCAATGATACAAGCATGGATAACACAAGCACAAATTGAAGGTGATGGATCCATTACCTTCCAACAAGGCATCGCCAATCTTGAACGACTCTTAACACTGTTCATCCCGGAAGAAACCGCATTACTTCACAATTATCCAAACCCCTTTAACCCAGAGACATGGATACCGTATCAACTCGCTGAACCGGCAGAAGTTATCCTGACCATCTATTCTGTGAACGGGACCTTGGTCCGAACATTAAAATTAGGGCATCAACCCGCTGGCATCTACCAAACCCGCACCCGTGCCGCGTATTGGGACGGCAAAAACGAAGTCGGTGAATCAGTCGCAAGTGGTGTCTACTTCTATACATTGTCCACGGAGTCCACACGCGACTCCGTTACAGCAGGCGATTTTAACGCCACCAAAAAAATGCTGATACGCAAGTAAAACAAGTACTCAGTTGTCAGCGAAGTCTCTTCTTGACTAAGTACTGAGTACTGAAAGGTTTTTCGCAGAAAAACCGTACTGATAACTGACAACTAAAACAGGAGTCAACCTATGAATGAAAATGAAAACGAACAGAAACCGAAAGTTAGCCTCGGGCTGCTTTACGGAATTATCATTGCGATTGTTGCCGGTGCAATTATCGGTGGTTACGCACCAGACTTCGCAGTCCACACAACGATACTCGGTGAAGTATTCTTAAACCTCTTGAAGATGATCGTCGTCCCGCTTGTTGTCCTGTCTATGATCGTTGGGATAACCAATTTAGGCGACATCCGCAACATCGGTTCCATCGGCGGACGAACCGTCCTGTATTATATGGCAACAACCGCCATCTCCGTTATTATCGGGATGATTCTTGTGAACATCATCTCGCCGGGAAAAGGGCTATCACAAGGTGAAGAACGTCCTGATCTGAGTTACACATTGTCTGGCACCGAGATGCTCACTGTTGAGATGAGCGGCGAATTCAATCGGACATATAACAATAAATACGTCATCACGCTCGCCGATCAAAACCTACGTGGCGAAGTGAAATCAATTTCCGGGACAACAGCCACAGTGGAGTCGTGGCAACCGTTATCGGAGGATGCGCGTTACGTCACAACAGACACCGGTGAACGCCTATTATTCATTGAGGGTCGTCTTGAGACGATAGAACCCCAAAACACAGGTGCAGGCGTTAACATCAACCTACCGATTGCCACAAGCGTGTCCGGCAAAATGGAAAAGACGATGGGCAGCACCATCAAAGAGGTATTCCTCGGCAACGAAGAGACAGGTAAAGAGGGGATGATCCCGTCAAACGTCTTCAAAGCGATGGTGCATACCGACATTTTGCCTTTAATCTTTTTCTCGCTTCTCATTGGTGCCGCTTTATCCATGTTGGGTGATATTGGCAAACCGGTCGTCGCTGTGATTTCGGGGCTAAATGAGGCGGTGATGAAACTCGTTCACTGGATCATGTATGTCGCACCGCTCGGTATCTTCGGTTTAATCGCAGGCAGGATTGGCGAGGCAAAAGGATTTGCGGGTTTCTGGCCCGAACTCGTCGCCGTGGGCAAGTACAGTGCGACAGTCGTCTTAGGGCTCGGCGTACACGGTGCTATTGCTTTACCAATCCTGCTTCTGTTGCTTGCACGCAGAAATCCGCTGAACTACTTCAGAGGCATGGCAACCGCTTTACTCAACGCCTTTTCGACAGCAAGTTCCAGCGCAACCCTCCCGCTAACGATGGAAGGGGTCGAGAATCAGAACGGTGTCTCCAGCCGGACTTCCAGTTTTGTGCTTCCGTTGGGAGCAACCATTAATATGGATGGCACTGCGCTTTATGAAGCCGTCGCTGTCATGTTTATCGCCCAAGTCTATGCGATCTCCATGGATCCAGCACAACAGGTGGTCGTCGTGCTGACCGCGACATTGGCAGCCATCGGTGCTGCAGGAATCCCAGAAGCGGGCCTCGTCACAATGGTTATTGTACTGAGAGCCGTAGATCTTCCAGTTGAGGGTATAACACTTATTCTCTCTATTGATTGGCTACTCGACCGGTTCCGTACCACAGTTAACGTCTGGGGCGACAGCATCGGCGCAGGCGTAATCGAGGCGTATGAATCCAGAGACGGAAATGCAACCGAAGTGCCAGCAACATCGTAATTAGTTTTCAGTTATCGGTTCGGTTTTTTTTCAAAAAACCTTTCAGTTTTCAGTTAAGAGAAGACTTGGATAAATCAGATATCCCTCTTAACTGACGACTGATAGCTGAAAACTGATAACCGATAACTATAACACAATGAACACACAAAACGAACCGAACCCACAAAAACCGGTACTCAACGGTGCAACAATTCTCGCAATCATCAGCGTCGTACTCGCTGCTGTATGGATCGCTTTCGCTTATTACAAAGGCAACAGTTCCAACGGCAGTCGAACGATGCTACTACATCCGGTAGTCCCGATATTGCTGATTGTGTTGCTCACGCGTATCTATCGTTGGATCGATATAAGAAGCATCGTTATACTGGAAATCATAATGATAAGCGTCTGGGTTTTTATACGCTTGTTGGGTGTCCTGATGCCTTTCATTTTGGGGTTCGGTTTCGCTTACGTCTTCAGGTTCCTCTGGAACGCGCTCCCATTCAAAAAGCAATACCAACGCGGCATCGCAACCACTGTGATTGTGCTCGTCTGTGGCGGCGTGCTTTTCTATACCGGCAAACAGGTGAGTAGACAAGCCAGCCAGATGGGAGTTGGGTTACTGAAGTTTTACCATGAAACTGTTCTGCCGCACGCTATCGGTGAAACCTTTACAGCAGTCGCTATCAGTGTTAATTCGCGTGCTGATGAAGACGAAGTTACCGAAAACAACGAGAAATCCCCGCCCACAGAAACGTTTTATCTCGGCACGAACCACGGGATCTATGAAATGCGACCAAACACTGAAGGGAAACTTTCCCCTATCGGTATCACCAACGGTGGGCTCCTCGGTAAACCGATACAAGTACTTACAGCGAGTGAAAACATTATCTACGCTGGCACGCAAAGTGGGTTATATCGCTACTATAAAACACCACCTGCTGACGAAAACGACGCAAGTTCAACACAGGTATGGCATAAAGTGGAAGACACCCCTTTTGATACACTGTCTATCCAAGCCATCAACGTTCCACACTGGGATGATACACAGATTTACGTCGGAACACAGAAAGGACTTTACGCAAGTAACGACGCAGGCGAAACATGGAACCCGGTCGCGCCTAACATTTATAGCGGCAGGTCTGTTGTGAGTATCATCTCTACTACAGATACCAATGGTGATCGCGTAACCTACGTCGCCAGTACAAGGCAGATGGACGCGGAAATTCCCTTAGAACAGGAAGAAATCCAAACTACAGCAGCGGAAGTTGATGCGGTACCTTCAGAGCAGTCAGAGCAGACAGACACCACACCTACATCGAAGAAAACCGAAGCGGAAACCACTTCACGACAGACGAACACCTCATCTATAATCACGATAGTGCATTGGCACCTAAAAGGTTCTTCCCTCGGATGGGAAAAACTCACTGAAATAAAAAAGGAAGTTTATGCTCTGGCAGGTGGCGATGATACAACAGGTGACACAAATGACAGCGCAATCGAATTATATGCGAACACTCCGGATGGACTCCATGGATGGAATCGTCATGACTGGCTAAAAACGGAAAGGACACCTGTAATTTCTGGGGCACCAGCAACCCCACTGTTAGCCTCTGCACCTTCTGGGGTATACGTTGGTAACAGCACTGCTATCTGGCATCGCACTACTTCCACCGCCAGATGGCGAACGTTTACGACATACAGGGAAGGCATTAGCCACGCCTATGAGGACCAACCTATCGTTGAACAGGCAAAATCGTATTTGACGGAACGAATACCGACAATTGCACAAACCGGCGGCGAGGCTGTCAGAGAAATATTTCAGTTCACAAGTTCAATCGCTTTTGGCTTTGGCGGTTTTTTAGCGACTCTGTCCCTCGCACTCATCGTGTTTGTGTACGCCAACCAATCGTTTGATAATTATTTCAGGAGTTTCCTCACGCTCGTGCCTGAAACGCATCGGGACGCTGCCAAAGCATATCTGCGTGAAATTGACAAGAATTTACAAGAGTTTCTAAGAGGACTTGTCACAGTCATCGCAATCGTCTCGATAATTTCCTCCATTGCTTACAGTGTCATAGGTGTTCCCTTCGCTTTAGTTATCGGTATACTTGCCGGTATCTGTAATGCTATACCGACCTTCGGACCCTTTATCGGTGGTGCTTTCGCGTTTGTAGCCATGCTCATGGGGTTGGCAGCCGGAGATTTCGGGGAGATTGATTTCCTCGTTCGCTGCGCATTTGTGTTGGGTGCCATCCTCGGTATTCAGGCAATTGACAATTCGCTCATCTCCCCAAAAATCATGAGCGATGCCATTGATGTAGACCCGTTGCTGATTATGTTCGCCGTTATTGTCGGTGCAGCCGTACTCGGTTTTTGGGGAGTATTGCTTGCAATTCCTACCATTGTTGTGATAAAATCGGTTATTGCCGTTTCCGGTGACAAAACGACGCTTGGAAAGCCAACCTAATTGTGGTTTCGCTGGTAACGCGAAAATTGTCAAGTAACCAACAGTGGAACTTATCCGCAAGGAAATACAAAAAATGGAAACCAGATGCCCCATTGTTGCGATTGTCGGCAGACCCAACGTCGGGAAATCATCGCTCTTCAATAGAATCACTGCATCGGCACCCATAACGCTGCCTTACACATACGACGATGCCGAAACTGAAACGAGCGACAAACCGCGCAACATAAAAAAAACGAGAATGCCTCGTAAATTCGCTGTCGTCCATGATACACCGGGTGTAACGCGCGACAGGAATTACGCAGATGTTGAATGGGAAGACCGCGCTTTTACCATCGTTGATACCGGCGGATTAGACATTGATCCGGACGATCGGCTTATCGATAACGTCCAATCGCAAGTAGATGCCGCTTTGGATGAAGCAAGCCTTATACTGTTCGTTGTTGACGCTCGAACCGGTATCATGCCACACGATAGAACCGTCGCCGATAAACTCAGGGCAACCGATAAACCCATCTTCCTCGTCGTCAACAAGGTAGATACCGAACGGTTCCGTAATGAAGCCGCAGAGTTCTACGCACTCGGATTCCCAGAACCGATATGGACATCGTGCGTTCAAAACGATGGGATTCGAGAACTCCTTGACCTTGTCGTAGACAGCCTACCGGAAACCGACGAGACACTATACGATACATCCAGCACCATAAAAATCGCGATTGTCGGCAGACCCAACGTCGGAAAATCCTCACTTATCAACAACCTACTCGGTGAAGAGCGAATGATCGTTGATGACCGACCCGGCACGACGCGCGACGCTGTGAATATCCAAATCGTTCACGACAATATCCCCTTTGAAATCGTTGACACAGCCGGAATGCGCCGCAAATCGGCGATCAACGACGAACTCGAATCCGCAACTGTCAAACGCGCCATACATAGTATCCGCCAAAGCGATATTGCTGTTCTCGTACTGGATGTAACCCAAGAGGCAGCACAACAAGATAAGGCTATCGCCAAGTTCATTGAACGACAAGGCAAAGCCTCTGTTTTAGTCATGAATAAATGGGACCTGATTGAAAAGGATAACGCAACACACCCGGCGTTTATGGATAAACTTGACATCCAACTCCCGCAACTCGATTATGTGCCACGTGTCTTCGTCTCTGCTGCCACGGGGCAACGCGTTACCCAAATACTAACGACAGCCTTAGAAGTTCATCGAGAGTATTGCACGCATATCCCGACACCCGCGCTTAACGAATTACTGCTGGAATTACGCAACGCGCATCCGCCACCACGTGTCAAAGGTGTACGTCCCGCGCTGAAATACATTACGCAAGTTGAGACGAAACCACCGACGTTTCTTATCTTCGGACGAAACGTAAACCGGGTCGGTCAACCGTATGAAGCATACCTCGTCAACAATATTCGCAGAGAATTCGGATTCCACGGCACACCGATACGTATTTTTTATCGTAGATCATAACCCACAAAAGGAGGAACGCTTTGTCAGGATTTAAAGTTTTTATCACCCGACCTATCCCGGAAGAAATTCGTGCGAAAATCGCGGAAGAATGCGAAGTTGATATGTGGCATACGAGTGCTATCTTACCGCCTATCGCCGAAAAAATTCCGCCGCTTGACGGGTTAATGACTTATGGACACGAACCCGTCTCTCCAGAGATGATCGCGACTGCACCGAACCTCAAAGCGATCTCCGTCGTCGGGGTCGGTTATGATCATGTCCATGTTGGGGCTTGCAGAGAACGCGGCATCGCAGTTGGACACACACCCGGTGTCCTCAGTGATACCACCGCTGACATGACGATGGCACTCCTGCTCGCCACCGCACGAAACATTGTCCCGGCGTATAATCACGTCCAAGTGTCCAAGCAGTGGAAATATTACGATCCGAATATCCTCTGGGGTACCGATGTGCATCACGCAACGTTAGGGATCGTTGGTATGGGTAGAATTGGCTACGCTGTTGCCAAGCGCGCAAAAGCGTTTGATATGCGCGTGCTTTACTACAAACGCGAACGCCGACCCGATTGGGAAGAGGAACTCGGCGTAGAATACGTAGCATTTGAAGAACTTCTGCAAGCCTCCGATTTCGTGTCGCTTCACGTGCCACTGACCGACGAGACAACACATCTTATCGGCAAAGCAGAACTTGCGTCAATGAAAGACACTGCTATTTTAGTCAACATCGCCAGAGGTCCCGTCGTTGACCACTACGCCTTATACGACGCGCTCAAGCAAGGGCAAATTGCCGGTGCTGCCGTTGACGTAACCGAACCGGAACCGATCAATACCGATCACCCACTCCTCAGTTTAGACAATGTTATCATTGCACCGCATCTCGGCAGTGCGACTGTCCAAACACGGATGAAAATGGCAACAATGGCGATGGAGAATTTGCTCGCAGGGTTAAAGGGGGAACAATTGCCTTACGGCGTGCTCCAGCCAAACTTTCCATAACTGCCTACACTAAACTAACTGAAACAAGGAGGAAAGATGCTAGAAAAGCTATTTGAGTTAAAAAACCACAACACTTCGGTGAGACGCGAACTGGTCGCAGGTTTCACGAATTTCATGACGATTTCCTATATTATTTTCGTGCAACCCAATTTTCTTTCAGCTGCTGGGATGAACCCTGGGGCTGTCATGGTGGCGACCTGCGTATCCAGTGCAATCGCAACATTCCTTATGGCGTTTCTTACGAACTATCCCGTCGTATTAGCACCCGGGATGGGGCTTAACGCCTATTTTGCCTTTGAAGTGTGTAGCAACAGCGGTTTAGGTCTATCTTGGCAGGAAGGATTAGGCATCGTTTTCATAGCAGGTATGCTGTTCCTTATCCTTTCATTTGTAGGAATACGAGAAGCCGTCATGAACGCGCTTCCGGCCTCGCTCCAAAACGCGATTGCCATTGGAATCGGACTGTTCATTGCCTTTATCGGGCTACAGATGAGTGGAATCATTACAAAAGATCCCGCCACGTTTATAACGCGAGGAGATCTCGACTCTAAACATATCCTCCTCGCACTCTTCGGCATCGCGGTCATACTCGCACTCATGGCACGTAAAGTACGGGGCGCGATTCTGATTGGTATCCTTATCACAACGGGGGCTAACCTGATCTTCGGATTCGTTAACTACGGGGGCATCGCCGCCCTTCCACCGGATCCAACGCCAACGCTCTTTAAATTACAGTTCCCGAACATCTTCGCCAAACTGGACCTCATTCCGGTCATCTTTGTGTTCTTTGCCATCGACATGTTTGATAGCATCGGCACACTCACGGCTATCGGCTATAGAGCGGAACTCATGGAAGCCGGAAAACTCGCTAAAGCGCGACGCGCACTTATGGTAGACGCAGCCAGTACCGCTGGTGGTGCTTGCCTCGGCACTTCCACCGTGACATGCTACATCGAAAGTGCAACCGGGATCGCTGAAGGCGGACGCACAGGACTTACCGCTGTCTTCACTGGGATTTTCATGTTGGGTTCGCTCCTTTTCATCCCGCTCATTAAGATTATCGGCGGCGGCTATCCCATCAATCCGATTATTGGGCCAGCACTTATCGTCGTCGGTGGGTTGATGCTCAGAAACATCATCCAGATCGATTGGGAAGACATCACAGAATCGATCCCGGCGTTCCTCACGATGATCATGATGCCGCTCTCCTTCAGCATTACAGACGGCATCGGTTTCGGGGTTATCTCGTTAGCGTTCCTCAAATTAGTAACCGGACGTAGCAAAGAGATCCATCCGATCATCTACTACTTCGCACTCTTCTTCATCGCCTGCTACATCGGCGGTCTGTAGAAGTCACAATCACCATCCATCACCGGCGGGGTTCCAAATCCTGCCGGTGTTGGGTGATTATAGTCTTACTATAAACGAATTGTCTGGCATTAGAAAACTCAGTTTTCGGACCTCAAAGAGTTTCCAACGAGACGATAAGTTTGAGTATCCGCTGAAGGCACTGCGAGAGGCGATTATCAACGCCTTGATTCACCGCAGCTATCAAGAAACTGTGGATGTCCGAGTTTTTATATTTGATAACCGTTTTGAGGTTATTAGTCCCGGCACTTTTCCAGAAGGCGTTAGTCCAAACGAACCGACTCACAAACCGGTAAACCCTACTTTGAGTCAATTCATGTTTGATGTCGGTTTCATTGAACGGTACGGTGCTGGTATCAGGATGATGCGCAGATTATGTGAGGAGTGGGGAAACAAAGCACCGCGTTATGAGTTTCACCCCCTTGAAACCAAAATCATCTTTGATTCCCCGATTCAAGAGAGCACTTATGTTGAAATTGACGACATTTCAGAGCAGTTGAACGAGCGTCAAAGGAATGCCTTGTTTCATGTGCAAAGATACGGGCAAATCACGAGGAAGGAATACGTTCAGATTAATCGTGTTTCAAATACAACTGCCTATGAGGAACTTAGGGATATGGTGGGTAAAAGTTTATTAGATGTGATAGGTAAGGGACGGGGAACCAAGTACGTACGAAAAGTGAACGATTAAGTAAGCGATTATTACAAGGAGCAGGTTCTACATGTCGGAACAAACGATAAAAGGCATCACCAAGATAACTGTGAAGGGTTTCAAGTCGATAGCGGAGGAGTGTGAAATAGACATCCGTCCACTGACAATCCTTGCCGGCGCGAACAGTTCTGGGAAATCCAGCATCATGCAACCGCTATTGCTGCTAAAACAGACACTGGAGGCACCCTATGATCCAGGACCGCTGTTAATTGATGGGCCTAATGTACAATTTACTGAAACAGCGCAATTTTTGTCCACGGTAATTGGTGAAAAAGGTACTGACCGTTTCCAGCTTCGGATTGAAACTCACGTGCATGATTTTTCTCGCTCGGTGGCGACAACTTACAGAAAAGGGGAAAATAGGATTGAACTTATCGAAATGACAGCAGAAGAGAAAGTAAGAAACAACCAGACCTTGTCTTCTGAGTGTTTAACTTTGTATCCTGAAATGACATCTGCGGAAATTAAATCTGTAATTGAAGGACTCTCAATTCCCAAGGATCTTGATACAGTGAAGCGTTTCCGATGTTTTTTAGTTCTTGGATTCAAAGATGGCTATACGTTTTTTACCATTACCCCTGACTTTGAGTCCAATATTCTCAACAGCATCCACCTCCCCGGCTTACGCGGTAATCCAGAACGTATTTACAAACTTATCAGCACCGGACCCCGGTACCTCGGCACCTTTGAAAATTACGTTGCAAGTATCATTCACGAGTGGCAGGAGGCAAAAGATGAACGCCTGAAAACGGTGGTTCGTGCCCTTCACATCCTTGGACTGACAGGACAAGTTGGCACCAAACAAATTGGGGACGTAGGCATTGAAGTTCAAGTGGGTCGTCTCCCACGCGGCAGCACTGACCATACGGATATGGTCAATATCGCTGACGTGGGATTAGGGGTATCGCAAGTTCTGCCCGTTTTAGTGGCTTTGATTGTTGCTGAGCCTGGACAGTTAGTTTATCTCGAACAACCCGAACTGCATCTCCATCCACGCGCACAAGTTGCATTAGCGCAAGTGCTGGCAGACGCTGCGAAGCGCGGGGTCCGTGTCGTCGCCGAAACGCACAGTTCACTGCTACTGTTGGGGATCCAAACACTTGTTGCTGAAGGAGACCTCCCGCCAGAGTTGGTCAAACTGCACTGGTTCACACGGCGTGCAGATGGCGTAACCGAAGTTAACAGTGCCGATTTAGACGAAGCAGGAGCTTATGGAGAGTGGCCCGAAGATTTTGCAGATGTCGATCTCACAATACAGAGCCGTTATCTTGATGCCGTAGATAGACTTCACTTTGGCAAAGAGGAGGCATCTTGAGAGCAAGAGATTCAAAACAGTTGGTGATTGATGCTGATGTTGCCCGAGCCTCCGGTAGTGAAACAGCAACCCATCCACGCGCCGAACATTGTCGTGATTTTCTAAATGCGGTTTTGTCGCTAAGTCACCGCATCGTGATGACAGAGAAAATCAACAACGAATGGAAAAATCACCAATCCCGGTTTGCCCGTCGGTGGCGGGTATCAATGGATGCACGCAAGAAAATAAATCGCATTGATCCACCAGAGGATGAAGAACTTC
This sequence comes from Candidatus Poribacteria bacterium, assembly GCA_026706025.1. NCBI lineage: Bacteria > Candidatus Poribacteria > Candidatus Poribacteria bacterium. The sequence goes on along the minus strand of JAPOZO010000075.1, from coordinate 45,224 downwards.
AAGCCAAGGTCACAACTACAACAAACAACACAGATGAGATTGAAGCGATACAAAAAGATTTTCACCTCCTACAAGCAGCACTCGCAACCGATCAAACGGTTATTTCGCTTGACGAAACCGTCCGGCAACTTTTCAAGCAAGCCTCTCAACAGGTCGGCGAAATCCGAAACATTATCTGGGTCAATCCAGATAGGACAACAGAAGAACAACCTATCACTTGGCTCCAAAACGGCGCACCATCCGAACCCCATCGTCAACTTTCCGCTTGATGCAGTATTTGTTATGAGTATCGCGAGCGCGGGGAAACACCCAAGCAAAAACACTTGCTCCTACAGAAGATGTTGGCACGACTGAACACTCTTAAAAATCCACGTCATTCGCGTCATCCGCGATAATCCGCGATTTGCGGCGTACTCGCCCAAATTTTGCCCACACGCGGCAAAATTTGTCTTTGCTTTACATTTGCGATCTGCATTCAGACAATTACCCACGCCAAGCCACATCAATACTGGTATACCCATGCGTATATTGCTGAAAATGCGGCGGTAAATCCGCTAAGAACTGCCTACCGTCGTCTGGAATCTCCCATGGAATATCAATGTGGTGAGATCGACTCCGAAAACCGATCGCACACGACAACCGGATCTCATCAATCTGGTTCGGAAATGCACCGTGATACGTCCGATGCGCAAACACAATCATATCCCCCGGATTCGTGAACAGCGGTACTAACCCCGGAATATCAAAACCGACGTACGCCTTCTCTTCTTCACCCTCCTTATAGAAGGAACGCTTGTCGGCAGTTAGGTTGAAACCTTCAGGTCCCTCCCAGTTCTCTACGTGAGAATCCTCAATCACGCACAGACCACCGTGTTCCGGACGAGAACCCGTCAGATAGAACCATTTGCCTGAGGGCCACAGTCCACGGTTCAACACATCGCCCGAGTTCTTCGGTGTGTCTGTCGAAAACCCGCACCAATCCGTGTGCCATGCAACAGGCTGGGATCCGGGCATCCGAATGATAGCAGCAGAACGGTGGACAGTCATTTCGTCTGTCCCGATGAGATGGCGATGGATTTTCATGAAGGGGTCATATCCAAGCAGCTGCCAAGCCCCCGGACCAGACTCAACCCAAGCGTGTCGGGTCCGGCTCTGCCCATGTTCCAATGCTCTGTTTGGATCCGTCCCATCAAAGACCGCCTGTTTGAGACTGTCAACCAACTCAGGCGGCAGAACATCTTTAACAATCGCGAAACCGTGTGCCGCCAAGCATTCGGACATCTGAACAAGTTGATCCACCTCAAACTCGTAAGTATAACCAAGTTCAGGTTTCTGAATCTCTAAATATTCCTTCATAAGTGACACCTCCGATATTTTGTCAGATTTATAGTAAAGCCTATAATTATTGAAACACATCAAGTCAAAGCGATTCTGATCTTATTCCGCCCTGATAAGGGGGTTACCTTCGGGCAAGTGCTCATTTGTTTTCGGATTTTACTATAAGTGTGTTCCGTGAAAACTGAGTTTCAGCAGCATATTAACAGACGTTGACTGCTGCGTCAATCGCAATTTTTCACTACAGGTTATACCCTTGCACTAATTAACAAGTTTTGTTAAAATAATACTATTAACGCTTAGACACTTTCACAAGGCAACGATAGTACTTTACTTAGGATCCAAAAGTGATACCGTCAATTCAAAACATCACACAGACAGACACGAATTACCCAAAAAGGTTAAAAAAATATCTAAAAACAGAAACCCCAGAAACGATCTGGGCGCGCGGGAATATCAACTTGTTACCGGGACAAAACACCCGTTTAAATGGAGACCTTTGGGTGCTCTTCTGCTCTCGCAAGTGTCCCGGTGAACTTATATTGAAGACACACGACTTGGCACAGACATTCAAAGAAAGAGGGATCCCAACGATCGGAGGCTATCACTCGCCAATTGAAAAAGAATGCCTGCGCGTCTTACTACGCGGTGTACAACCGATTCTCTTATGTCCGGCACGAAGCATCGAAAAGATGCGACTGAAACCGGCATGAAGAGACGCATTAACCGATGAACGGTTATTAATTTTCTCTACTTTTGAGAGTCGCCACAACCGATCAACAGCAGCATTGGCGAACCGACGCAATGTTTTCGTTGCAGCACTTGCGGACAAAATCTGTATCGCACATGCCGCAGAAGACAGCAAGACCTTAGAGTTCGCGCAGATGGTAATAGCGTGGGGTAAACCTGTTTTCACTTTTGAGACACCAGCAAACGATGCACTCTTTCAACTTGGGGCACAACCCCTACTCGGAGGAACATAATGGCACAAACCGTTTTTGTAGGAGACCATGAACTGGCCTTTCCAGGTCCACACCTCGGTGTGCTTCGGGACTGTAACACCGTGCTTGACTCAGCAGAAGGCTTGCACAAACAGATAGCAGAAGACGGGTATCTACTCGCTCGCGGTTTAATTGATAAAGAAAAACTGATCGCGGGGCGGCGCGCGATCCTTGAATACGCCAATGGGAACGGAAAAGATAACGTTTTCAAACCCGACACCGACATCATGGAGGCAGTCGCAGGTGAAGGAAGTCCGGGACGAACGATGGGCACACCCGCTGTTACACACCATCCAGATGTCCAATCCGTTTTGGAGGGTGATGAACTTTTCAAGTTTTTCCGAAATTTCTTTGGTGGCGATACCCGCACATTTGATTACAAGTGGCTCCGGTTCGTCCGTCCCGACGGCTGGTCGGGACCGCATTTCGATTTCGTCTATATGGGGAGAGGCTCAAAGCAGCTGCACACCTGTTGGGTACCGTTCGGTGATGTGCCTGCAACGATGGGAACGTTGACAGTCTTGGTCGGCTCACACAACCTACCGAGTTTCGCACCGATTCGGGACACCTACGGCAAAACAGATGTTGATAGAGACGGGACTCCCGGACACTTCGGACGCGATCCGATGGAAATCAGCCATAAATACGGGGGTGAGTGGCAGACAGCCGATTTCGAGATGGGGGATGTCATCATCTTCACGATGCACACGATGCACACCTCCACCAAGAACCTTTCAGATCGTTGGCGTATCAGTTGCGACATTCGTTTCCAACCGGCAGAGCATCCGATCGATGAGCGATGGGTCGGCAAAAACCCGATTTCTCACACCGGAAGCCAAAAAATTTCGTTTGAAGAAGCGAAAAAACAGTGGGGATTAGAGTAGAGAAGCAAATGCTTATTCGTCTGTTTCCTTTGTTTTCTTCTCCATTTCGATGGCCCCGTTACGCTGCCAATTATCAGCCTTCTCCTTGAGTTTCTCAAGGTCACCGGGATTTTTAATATCGACGATGTGCGGGGTAATGATGATCACAATCTCAGTGTCTTCCATAGCAGTTTCGGTGCTTTTGAAGAGTCGACCGAGCAACGGAATATCGCCTAAGATCGGAAGTTTGTTCTCTACCTGTTTTTGCTTCTTACGGATGATACCGCCAACAACAATCTGCTGCCCGTCTTCCACATCAATATAAACGCTGATGGAGTTGTCGTCGGTGATAGGCGCGTTGAAGTCAGTAAACTCGATGAAATTGCTGGCACTGATGTTATTAATATCCAAGCCAATGGTGCGCTTGCCGTCTTCACCTGCTTTCGATTTAGCGATATAAGGAGTGAGATCAATATTGATGCCCACCGGTGGATCGATAAAATCGTAGTTAAAGAGCGGTTGTGAGACAGCCTCTCCCAAAATACTGGTGGTATCAACACTTTGGAGATATGGGATACGGCGTCCACTACTCCACGTGGCGGTTCTGGCATCTCGTGTCAACAGAGACGGTGTTGAAAGGGTTTGTACCTTGTTTTCACGCATGAGGGTGTGGAGGAGTGCCATATATTCCTTGGTCGCTAAGCCGAGATTAAACCCAGAGATCTCCTGTTCAAGCCCGAGTTGACCTTCAAGACTACCGACAAGCGGGTTGCCAGGAACCGGGGATACACCGAAGAGTTTGTTCTCTTGCGCCGTGAGTTCAATACCGAGTTTGGTGGTCTCATCAAGTGTCACTTCAAGAATTTGGATATCTATCCAGACTTGACCCCGTACGAAATCTAACTGCTTAATGAGTGCCCTGACATCAGGGAGATACCGCTGGAGCGTAGTAATAATTAGGGTATTGGTATCACTCTCAGCGAAGACTGTAACTTTTCCACGCAAGGAATTAATATCTTGCTGCTGTTGTCTGCCAGCATTCATAACAAAGAATCTAAAACTACTAAATCCACCATCATCTTCACCTTCCCAGACATCTTCAAGGACATCCTCAAGTGTCTCGGCATCTGCATACTCAAGCCGAATTGCTTCAGTGACTTCTTTTAGGTTCTCCGGTGTAGGGACATCCATAGAGTTGATAAACTCTTCAATGAGTTTAAAGTTACGCTGTGTAGCAGTCGAAATGATGATAGCATTCAGTGTAGGATAGGGTTCAGCAGTAACATTGCCTGCTAAGGAACCTTGTGTCTGATTCCGTTGGCCTTGAGGAAGATAAAAGAAAAAATCTCTACTACTTCCAGAACTGCCTTGATAGGTGTTATTGATGACAGCGGCGATATTTTGAGCATCAGCGTATTGGAGTCTATACATACGGGTGCCCCATTCTTGGTCCGGCATGCTAACATCAAGTTTCTCTATGAGGCTATCAATTGTTTCAAAGTTTTGTGAACTGGTTGAGATAAGGATAGCGTTGAGGCGTACATCAGCAACAAGGTGAACCTCGCCTTGCACACCAAATCCGCCACCGCCTTCAGAAGGTTCCCGGTACCTGCGCTCCCACCAAGGACGCTCCCTGTCGCGACCGGTACTACCCCCTTCAAAGAGGTCCTGCAAGCTCGGCACGAGGGTTTCAGCGTCCGCATGTTTGAGGAAGTAGAGCCTAATCTCTTCCTGTGTCTGTTCCTTGTCAAGTTCTTGGACAACCTTCTCAATGATAGAGAAGTTCCGTGGATCTGAGGAAATGACAACGACATTGAGTCGGTCATTGTGAGCGACGTTGACGGTCCCGACAATACCTTCTTGGTCAAGTCCCTGTTCGCGTTGCCAGTTCCTTAATTTCGCGCGATCCCAAGCATCCATCCTACGGTTGTCCCCTCCACGTTCACCCGTGAGTACTTCCTGTAGGGTTTGTGCGACATCCTCTGCCGATGCATAGTTAAGTTGGAAGGTCCGTATCTGCGTTTGTGCGGTGGATGGAACATCAAGTTCCTTGATGATCTCCTGCAGGATAATCAAGTTTGCCTCGGAGGCTTTGATGACGAGTGAATTGGAGTTGGTTTCGGGAATAATCTTAATGGTGCCATCAAGAACTTCGTAGCCGGTGCCGTCAGTCTTCATCTGTTCTGCTGCGGCTCGCGCCTCTTCTGCAGTCATACGGGCACTACCGTTATCAGATTGCCTTTCGTCGCGCCCCTCCTCTTCCCGAAAAATGTTTGTGAGTGCCTGCGCCAAACTGTTGGCATCCGCAAAAGCGAGCGGGTAAATAAGAATCTTTAATGGAAATCTTTCACCTTCGTCAGCGACTTGTAGAATTCTAACGATGCGTCGTATATTGGAGGAGACATCTGTTAGAATAAGCGAATTTGTTGCAGTATCGGCGAAAATATGTGCTTGATTATTAAGGAGCGGTTTGAGACGGTCCACCTGTTCTGAGGCAACGACGTTCGTCAATCGAATGATATAAGTTTGAATCTCATCGGTCATATCAACGAGATTAGGGTCAGGTGTAATGCTTTTGACGATCCCTTTTGTTCTCATAGCGCGTGTGAAGGTTGTGACTAAGAGTGTGCTATCGGTTTGGATGAGGGTGAGATCGTATTGTGTCAGGACAGTTTTAATTTGCTCGACAACTTCTTCAATGGTCACATTTCTGAGATTAATGAGGGAGAACTGTTTATCGCGAATGTCGTTTTCACTGGCGATAATCGTGAGGTCTGTTTCTCGTGAAAGCCATTCAAGAACGCCTTTGAGTTCCTGGCTTGTAAAGTTGAAGTCAAAACGGATTGCACGCCCTTGCTCATCGGTTTGTGCGACGCGCATCGGCTGCTGTTCCTGTGCCTGTAGTTCAACAACTCCCGCGCTAAGTAATCCGAAACACAGTAGCCAAATAATTAAGAATTTTTGTCCTTGCATAACATCTGATCCTTTTTTGTTTTATTACATTTCCTGTCAACCTCGTCGGCGTCTTCTAATACAAGAATACTATAAAGAGACCTCATTAAGATTTAGACAGTTTTTTTCAGACCTAAACCGAACGATCAAACTCAGTAAAGTTAGAATATTCGAGCGATAAGAAATATATCAACATTCAAGTTTGTTGCCTCATCCCCGCCACGATTCCGACCGCGTTGTGCTTGAGATTGCGATGCCTGTTTATCCGCGGAAATTCGCAAATCGCGGACTGTTAGCCACTTGGCATCTGTTTCGATAAGACGGTTTAAGTTAACGAGTTTTTCGAGATCTGTTTTAAATTTCATTTCAACGGTGTAAAGTTGCGTTTCGTAAGTTGGTGGTGCTAAAGTGAGCTGCGCCAAAAGGGTTGCACTCTGCTCCTGAATCCTTTCAATATATTTGACGAGTGCTGATTGAAGTTCACCTGTGTCTGATGGTTCTTCAGTGTACTCGTCCGGTGCTTGCATGAGAATATCCAACAGTCCACTATCTTTTCGTAACTGAACCTCAACAGTAGCAGGCTTGGCACCAATGCCGAAGATACCCGGCGTAGCAGGCGTTCTAATTTTAAGAACTTGTGCTTCAAAGAAACCTTGCCTGAAATCCGTCGCACCACGCAACTGCTGCGTTACCATGCTTTTGATATATCCAGCGAGTTTAGCACGAACAGTGAGCGGCATCGTCTCAGGCATTGCGGTGAACTTCCACTGCGCCGCAGCGGCTATCGGGTTTGCTGGCTGTGCTTCATCTATTGGCACTGGTTCTTCGCTGGATAATGCCTTTCCAGACGCTGCATCTTCGTCTGTCTCCTCCACTTTTTCATCCGTGTCTAACTCAGATTCTGTTCCAGACAGCCATGCGTCCATCAACATATCAAATGATTCAGCTTCTGCCGTCTGCTCTGCTATCTCTATAAGTTCGCTTTCCTCCGCTTCTATATGTTTGAGATAGAGATAGAGGACAAGACGCTCTCGATTTTGCATTGTTAATTTTTGGGTCTGTTTACCGGTTCCAGGTTTCGTCAGAAGTTGATAATTCTGCTGGATACCGGCACGTTTAACCAATGCATCAACGCGCGCGCGAATAACAGTCTCTGGAAGCTGCGTATCAAAGAGCGTTGCAGCCCCTTGGTTACCGCTCCGTGCTTGCTGATCTGCTGTATCTGCCAATCCGGTTGCTTTATAGATCTCGGACTCAATTGGTTTAAGCACCTCGGCAGCATGTACTAAATTTTCAGCATTCAACAACTCTTCCTGTTTAGCTTTTGTGCTCTGATTTGCAAACAAACGATAAAAGGCAGGAACGCCTTGTATGAGAAGCAAAATTAGCAGCACCGCGCCCAAAATACCGAGCAGAATTTTGGCGTGTGGTGTTAATTGGAGATCCAGTTCCATAAATTTATCCTCTGTAAAAGTGCCATCTTTGTTTCGCAGTGATGTATATTTTATTCTTCTTTTTCGACTTTTTCATTTTCAAAGTTGTTTGATGTCGGGGGCGCGACAGAAAATTCCGTCTGCCTTTCTGGTTCATCGACTTGAGGATCGGGCATCGGGTAGCGTTTTTTCGCGAATGCCCGTACAGCAGAAGATTTTAAGTTACACCGCACCTGCACTTGGAAAATCTGTTTTCTGTTTTGAGAAATGGTTGTAACTTCACCCGGTCGAACATTGGTAAAAACCCCAGAACGATCAAGGGCACCTAAAAGGTTATTTATGGCATTATGGGAGGCACCCTCCAAGTTGAAGGTTATGCGCGCTGTCTCAGGCGTATGGAGATTGGTAATATTGAAATTTGTCCAAGCGACCTGCGTTCTATCACGAAACATCTCACTGAGTGCGTGTAAAATATCAAGCGGTGAGATGTTATGTGCCAACATCTCTGTAAGTGCCAATTCTCGTCCAAGTTGTGCTTTTGCGGCAGCCACCGGTTGGGCGTAACCCGCAAGTTGTGCCTCTACCATTTCCGTCCTATGTTTTTGTGAGCGTTGAAGGGTATAACCGCCAAAAAGGAGTCCACCAATCACCAAAATGCCCAACCCAGTTGTCGCAAAAATCTGTTGCTGCCGTGTTGTTTGTGTCAGTGTCTCGGCTGCCTCCTTTGGCAACAAGGATATCTGCGTTTCCGGATTCAAAGTAGCCAGCCCAACACCTAATGGCACAGCAAGTGTATCACCCCATTCGTCGAGTATAGCTTTGGCTTCCGTTCGCTCAGGGTCAATTTTAATAGCTGCCTGTTGTTCAATAGTATGAAGTGGATTCCATAAGTATGTCGGAATGTCGAGTTCCGCTTCTAAAACGGTTGCGAGATCAGGAACGCGCGCCCCACCACCACATAACCAGAGTTCGGTCTTCGCTTCGGAGCGTGTAGTCCCGCCCAATATATCGGTTTCTTCCGCTGTGCCAAAACTATCCGTATCCCGATGTGCAGTCGCAGCGGCAATAGAACGCTGGAGTTCGCTGATCAACTCGGCTGTCCACGCAGAGGTGGGTGCCTCACCCGCGGAGATATGCTGCTTTTCTTGCGCGGCGGTTTCAGGATCAACGTTCAATGCCCGACTGACATGCTCAGATAGATTATCACCGCCCAAGCGAAAACTTCGCGAAAACCGGAGTGCGCCGTCCTCAAGAAAACAAAAGTCTGTTTGCGCAGCACCGATGTCGACAATGAACGTAGGTTCGGTGGATCCGCTGTTCATTGCCGCTTCAGCGATGGCTATCATTGAAGGCGTAACGCCCGATGCGGATACACCAATCTGCTCGAGGATATCCAGATATCCTGTGACCGATGCGCGCCGAGTAGATATCAACTCTACCGAGGTCGCTTCTGATGTTTGGTGTATATCGTGGTAAGTAAAAATCGCTTCCTCAATCCGAAAAGGCAGCTCTGCTTCTGCAGCGATTTCGACGATATTCGCGAGTTGATCATCAGTTGCTGCAGGTAAGTTGGCTAAACGTTTTGTGTTTACCAAGGATCGCGGCAGCGCGAGAACAACTTCCGTCTTATGCCTGTTGAATAGCGAATTTAAGTTCCCCTGTTTCGGTGGTTTTCCTAAGGTTGACCAAAGGTTCTGCATCAACGCCGCCATCTGCTGTCGGTCATCCCTGTTCGCATACGTCACAACACCTGCGTTGATAAGACGCACGCCCGCAGATGACTGTTCAAGTTGAACCATTTTCGCTATGTGTGTGCCGATATCTACCGCCACAACTCGTTTTTTCGCCATTTTTGCCTCAGCCGTCAGCAATCGGTTTCCGTCAGCGCATTAGCCGTCAGCTATCAGCCGTTAGCCGTCAGCAAGAGAACGTAATTGGGTCGGAACACTCTTTACTGAAAGCCGAAAGCCGAAAGCCGAAAGCCATTTTGCTGAAAGCCGATGGCTGATAGCCACTCCTCTAATCCTGTCTCCAATATTGGACGACGACTTGGTCACCCGTCCGGTCAATGATACCAATACAGGTCGAGATAACTTTACCTGCAGCATCGACACCGTTTGCCGCAATACGATACCCGTGTGAACGGTAGGTTACCCAATCGACGACTTCCCTGAACGTTTCAAAGTCAATCTCCTCAAGGTCTGAGAGTTGTGAAATGTTAGTGAACGGGTTTCCCTTTATCTCTTCATCAGTATAATTCTGTATCGGTGAATCGTCGGGTGGATCTTGTTCACGGCGTTCAACGATCGCCTGCGCTTTTTGCGAATCCATCCCCGGTAGCAGTGCTAAGATTTCAGCCGACGCAGTGTTTATGTTAATAAGTCCGCTGCGGGTATCTCCATCTTTAAGGGTTATTTTGTCAACAATACCGATAAATTCTTGCCGCGTTAACATTGTGACATCTTTAACAGCATCTATGTTCTGAAAAAATCCTTGGGAATCGCGATGCTCGACGATACGTTGGGCAATACCTTCGTCAATACCCTGCAAGGATTCCAAGGTTTCGACATCGGCGGTATTAATATTGACTTGTCCACCTTCGCCTTGGCGCGGTGGTCCGTTTCCTTGTGAATTGTTCGTTTCTCCATCGTCTTCATTTCCACCGGAATCCTCAGTGGTGATTTGGTTTTGAATGTTGTTGAAAAGTTCATCGGAGACTGCTTTTACATCTATGAGTGCAGCGAATCTGTCAAATTCACGTTGCTGAATCAGGGATTCCGCCTCCGCCTGTGAAAAAACAGATTGCCCGCCACCTTGACTGGACTGCGTCTCAATTTGCGTCAGCTGCTCTGCGTCCGCTGTATTGACGTTAACGAGCGACGCTCCGTTTGGATCGGTGCTTGCGTCAAGTGAATAGATGGTTGCTAAATCCACCAATCCGGGCTGCGTCTCTGTTGTAGTTGCTTGAAGACTGTCAGTACCTGCTGCCGTTGGAAGTCCGCCAACCGTGCTCGTAGACGTGCTTTGTGGGGCTGTAACGCCTTGTGTAAACGCTGCCATTTGTTGCGTGCCGTACAAAATCTCAGAGGTCATCCCTTCTACTCGTGCAAGATCCCGAACGGTTCGGTACGGCTGCCCTGCTACAATACTGTTGGCAAGTTCTTGGATGAGCGGTTCATCCGGCGAAACTCCGGTTTGTGCCAGCAAATTACTGATGAGCCCAACATCAGCAGCATTGATATTGACCTTTGAGGCTTCATCGGTGATGGTCACCTGATAGTTCAAGAAATTTCCGACCTGCACGCCATCATCAACCTGTCCTTGAATAGGTTCAGCCCAACTTTCACCGAGTGAGTCGAAAGGGGTCTGGTCTGTACGCATAACAGCGAGTGTCCACTCAAAGCCCGCCCTCGCGGCATAGTGATACTTCGCCCTATCTAAAAAATTCCGTTGGGTACGTTGCTCGATATGGATCGAGTAGAGCAGCTGTGCAGCCAAAATAGAGAGGATCGTAAGTATCCAGAGCGTTGAAACAAGGGATAATCCATTCTGGTCTTTGTAAAATGTATCGGAAACCCTTTTTCTCAGGAACATGGTCTATGGTCCCCCTTGAGGTGCGCCTTCGGCACCACCAGTAGTAGCACTCGCGGGGAGATACACCATCGTTGATTGGGTCATACTGTTTGAGGGCATTACAGGTTGTTGATTTTGGGTGCCAAACTGTGTGGTATTTGGACTTACAGTTCTCTGCGCTTCGCCTTGGACAGTTATCAGAATCTGTACAGCACTCGGAAGACTTTCGGTATCGTCCCATGAGGTGTTCCATACCTCTGCTTCCCCATCAAAATATTGTAGATCGAAATTAGCGAGTCCAATAATGAGCGTGGCGATGTCAACGTAAATCGGTTCTCCGTTTTCGTCTGTTTCTGGTACTGTGCCTGTCTGTAAGAAGGGACCAATAACAACCTCTGGATCAAGCGTTGTGGTTGCGACGCGAAAGAGTGCGTAACCGCCCTCTTGTTCGGGACTCGCGTCTCCTGCCAAACCACCCTGAAAATTTTCAGCCCCCAGCCCGGATTGACCGGGTTGCGGCTCCGCAGCAACAAAGTAAGCCACACGTTGGACATCGCTTAGAAGCGGTAAAGGAATTTGTGATGCATTTTGCGCTTGAAAACTTGAAAGCTGCTCCAAAAACGGATCGGGATCTGTCCTGACAAGGGTGACAAAACTCAGCATGTCTCTATCGCCCGATTGGCTCGGTCCATCCTGTGTGTAGAGTACGAGTTCAGGTTCCTGAAGTGAGACCTGCATGTTCTTGAGATCCGTCACAAGCCGATCCATCGCGAAACGGCATCTCTGGGCAGCTAATATTTTTGCTTCCGTCTGATGGTAGGCATCCACCGCTGTTTTGAAAGCGAAATACGCCGACCCGCCAATGATGACGAGAATGCTAACTGCCATGAGCATTTCAATGAGTGTCAACCCACTCTCACCAGTGGTGTTGGTGGACATTTTTTGAATTTTCATGTCTGCGGTGCCCCGTTGAAATATCGAAGGAACGGTTATCGACCCCCGCCCGGCTGTTGTCCTTGCTGTGTTTCTGACTTTTGTCGGTCAGCGACATAGGTGTTCATAGACATAGAACGTTCTCGGTTCCTATGCTGCCATGTGACGGTTACCTGAACCCGTCGGACGTTTTCAACTTCTTCAGATTCTATGTCCTCAACGACAGAACTCCAGCGGTAGCGTGTATTATTACCGAATTCGCCTGTCTCCTCACCAACATCAGGGTAACCTGCCATCTCAATCTCTGCCATCCGAAATTTAAGGAGATAGAGTGCCGTGGTACTATTGTCTGAAAGTCCTTGGGTACGTGCAGCAGAAGCAAATGCATGCAGAAGCGCGGGGAGCACAGCCCCCAAAATTGCTAATGTCACGAGTATCTCAACAAGCGTAAAACCGTTTTCTTCGGCTGACCTCAACTGTTTAATTGGCTGCTTCATACTTTACATCCCGACTCGAAACTATAGGCGAATTAGTTTTCTGGTGTTTCAAACCCTAACGTCTCAACCTCTCCTGAAGGGAGTTGTCGCACACTCACGCGTCCACTGGCGGTCTCAATAGCAATAGACATAATCTGATTGCGTGTGTTTTGGAGGTAGATGAGTGTTTCTTCAGAGGTTGCATTTGGTGAGAAGTAGACGGACTCGACACCTGAATCAATTTGAAGCGTACGCCCATTGCGATTGGTCACCATAGCTGCTAATGTGACGCTTCGCTCCATCGGGTAAGGCACTCCCAAGATACCACCAGTACGGGTCAAAGTCTCCTGTTGAACAGAATTTGTTGTCAGCGGGTTCGCGCTTGTGTTGGTACGGGATGCGGCGACAGCCGTAGAATTCTGGGCAGTGAGTGCGGACGTGAGTGGGGTACTCGGGTTAAACGTCTCACTGGAGGCGAGCCAGCACCGCCCGTTGTCAAGATCAAAGACAACTAAGTATGCCGTTCGATCAGTGATTGCCATATCCCGTGCGAACGTGAGGAGACTGCGGATTGTATACGCTGACGCTTTCAGCCGACGCGTTGCAGCGAACCCCTTCAGTGTTGGCATAGATATCGCCGACAGTATACCGATCAGCGTCAAAACGAGCAGTAACTCCGTGATCGTGAAACCACTTTGGAATTGAGAAATAGGCGAGAACCGCGAATCTCGCCTATTTATTCCTCTCATCACTGTTTTAATAGACTCCGGTTGTCTCTTCAACCCAATTGGTGATGTCCGCGTCTAACTCAGTGCCGCCCACTTTGCCATCTTTCCCCATTGAATAGAGGTCATAGTCATAGCCGTAATGGGTGCTCGGTTGCCGATAGACGTACGGGTTACCCCATGGATCCTCGAAACTCGGGCTACCAATATAAGGACCGTCCCAGTTCGGTGGTGCTGGACTCGGGGCGCGCCACAAGGCATTCAATCCTTGCTCCGTTGTCGGATACTCACCGACTGCGATAGCATACTGTTCCAACGCGGTTTTCATACCGCTAATCTCTGTTTGCGCCTTCGAGACTTTCGCTTGCTGCGGGGCATTGATCACCCGTGGTGCGATGAAGGCTGCTAAAATCCCTAAGATAACGATAACAATCGTTAGTTCAATCAGGGTCAATCCGGACTCATCGGATTTCAGTTGCATGAACATTTAATTATTCTCCTATATTATTATTTTCATAAGATGCTTTTTGACACCTAAGAAGCATATTAGCCGCTTAGTAATTGGTTCGCCTCAAAGATCGGGAGGATCATCGCGATAGCGATAAACCCGATTATCACTCCCATCAATAGGATGACAAGAGGTCCGATGGAAGTCGTTAAGCGTTCAAGGCTCTTTTTTATTTCTAAATCATAGTATTCAGAGAGTTTACTGAGCATGTGAACAGGTTCACCCGACTCCTCACCGACAGCCACCATGTGGGTAACGAATTCAGGGAAGTCATTGCTTTTACTGAGTTCACGAGAGAGCGTAGAACCCTGCTCAACCTCTATTTCTGCTTCGGCGACAACATTGCTGTATACCCTGTTTCCGATCGTATCTTTGACGACTTGGAGGGCAGGCAGCATGCGTACACCATTCTCCAAAAGTGTTGCCATCGTTCGGGTAAAACGGACAATGGCAAAAGTACTAATTATGGGGCCGATGAGTGGTAATTTGAGCTTCAACCGGTCAAACCAGATTTTGCCGGTTTCAAGCCGCAGGTATTGTCTGAAGCCAACGGCGCCTACGATGAAAATGGCGAGTGCCACCCACCAATAGGTCTGGAAGGCATCTGTGGTCCCAATAAGGATTCGCGTTGGCAACGGCAATTCGACACCGAGGTCGTTGAACATCGCAGTGAATTTCGGTATGACGAGAATCATAAGTACGACAACAGCGGAAATGCTAAGCGTCAACAAGATAATAGGATAAAAGAGTGCTGAGATAACATCGTTTTTGAGGAGTCTTTGGCGTTCTGCAAATTCTGCGAGGCGTTCGAGGACCAAACCGAGAACACCCCCGCTCACACCCGCTTTCACCATGTTAACATATAGGTCTGAAAAAGCCTTCGGGTGCTGGGTGAGCGCGTCGTGAAAAGTTGCTCCGTGTTCAACATCGTATGCAACTTGAGAGACGATGCGGTTAAGCGCAGGATTCTGGACCTGTCCGAGGGCAACTTCCAAAGCACGCCGCAGCGGGACATGGGCATTCACCAGTGTCGCTAACTGATAGGTGAAGAATTCAACGTCTGCCGCTTTAACCCCACTGCGCCCAATTTTAAGCCATCCACGAACATCCGTTGGGGCGTCTTGTTCTGTCTCCTCAACAATGTCCGTTGGCCAATATCCCATCTGTCGCAACCGAGAGATAAGTTCGGCTTTAGAGTCAGCTTCCAGTGTGTTTTTTACGCTACCACCGCCATGCGTCAGTGCTTCATATCGGAATAACGGCACGATCAAACCCTCCGTCAGAGTCCAAAACCATAGGTATATCCTAAAAACGCTTTAGACTTCCCCACATTGTCGCGAGTTTCGCTTTCGGTGTTACTGAGAATGCCTGCCTGTCTGGGATACTCTCTCCGGTAATTACAACATTGTCGAATCTCGCTGTTTGATTTGAAAGCCCTAAGCCCGCTGCGCCTGTCAAAAAGTCTTGGAGCCCGTTCAGCTGCAATGCTGGCAATTCCCTTCCTTCTTCAGCTGCATGCTCCTTTCTAATAGCATCAAAACGCTCAAAACTTCTACGGTTTGGAAGTTGGACAGGTCCAATAACCTGATTTCCGTTAATCCAAAAGTTTAGGATGTTTTCTTTAACATCCAACTTTAGCTTTGACCATTTGTTTAATTTCAAAAATCGAAAGCGCTTGCTATGCGAAAATAAGAACGTATTTGGGTCCTGAAAATTGCCAGCAGCAAACTTAACATCGGAGATGTTGTCAACAAAAGGCAAATCGCCGATGAGACACCATACACCCCAACTCCCTTTGATTCGAGCGGTAATAACAATATTGCTGGGACCTCGATTATCAAGCGGTTTGACATCAAATTCAAAGGTGTAATCTCGCCACGTCTCATCACCAACTGTAAGGAAACGGGTCCAGCCATCAGGACTTACCGCATGAAGTTCACCGTCAACGATTTCCCAAGAGCCTGGCACGGCATCAGCCATGAGAAGTTCTTTCCACACACCGAAGTTATTATCAAAATTCTCGAGAAATGTCCCCGCCCACGCGGGAAGTGTAAAGAGTAAAATTGCACTCCCAATTGCGATTAACTTCATCGTATAACACTCCATCTCATAGAGAGGCGTTTAAAGTTACCTACACAACTTCCTCGAAATCAAATTCATCTTCCTGCGTTAACCGGACAACTTCGTCAACAGTTGTCAAGCCTGCGGTGACTTTGCGCCACCCATCTTCACGTAAACCTCTCATGCCCAATTGGACTGCGAGGCGACGAATTTCATTTGTCGATGCTTGTTTAAGAGCCATTGAACGAATTTCATCAGTCATCAGTAAAACTTCAAAAATGCCAATTCTACCTTTGTAGCCTCTTCCGCGACATTCTTTACATCCGACGGCTCGCGGAATCTTAAGGTCGTGCGGGATGGTGACATCGTTGCCATTACCGTTATGACCATTTCCGATAAGCCCCACTAATTCATCCCTATCGGGGGTATACATTTCACAACACGCCTTGCAGACTCGACGGGCAAGCCGCTGGGCTATGATACCTTCCACCGTAGAAGCAACAAGATACGGTTCAACGTCCATATCAATAAGCCGCGTGATTGCTCCCGGTGCATCGTTTGTATGGAGTGTACTAAAGACGAGGTGACCGGTAAGCGACGTATGAACCGCCATCTCCGCGGTCTCATAGTCACGAATCTCACCGACTAAGACTTTGTCCGGATCCTGACGCAGGATATGACGGAGTCCAACAGCAAAAGTGAAATCAATATCGGGATTCACCTGGATTTGGTTGATACCTTCCAATTCATATTCAACTGGGTCTTCAAGGGTAATGATTTTAACATCCGGTGAGTTGATCTCTTTCAGGCAGGCATAAAGTGATGTTGTCTTGCCGCTACCTGTAGGACCGGTGGCAAGGATGATGCCGTGTGGTTTGCGGATCATGCGTTGAAAGAGTTGGAGATTGTCTTCAGTTAATCCGAGTTCAGCGAGTCCAAAGTCGATAGACTGCCGGTCAAGGATACGGAGGACAACACTTTCACCATGAAGCATTGCAACAGTGGGGACAGTGGAAACCCGAAGGTCTATTTGTCGATTTCCGACACTACCGATCCGTCTACTGATTTTTCCATCTTGAGGCCGTCTGCGTTCAGCAACATCCATGCCCGCCATGATTTTGATACGGGAGGTGATTGCGGATTGTAAATAGGCAGGCGGTTGGGGTTGATCCTCAAGCACACCATCAATACGAAATCGGATTTTGAGTTGTGTCGGATAGGGTTCGATATGGATATCACTCGCGCCCATCCGGACAGCATCAATAATCATCTGGTCAACGGCGTGTATGACTGTCGGATCTTGGCTGAGATCTTTCTCATCAATGCCGAAATCTTCAATGGTCTCACGTTCAAGCGTCTCAGTAGCACCGACGGGGCCCTTGATACCAGCACTGAGTAGGCTCTCAGCGGTACGTCCATAGAGACGGATAATTGCCTCGTCAATGTCCGCCTCATCAGCAAGGGCAGGAATCACCCGACAGTTTGTGATGAGTTCAAGTTCATCTATGAGGACGACATCCAGGACATCCGCCATTGCGACGGTGAGTTCATCGCCATTTAGGTCAATAGGGACGACTTTATTGCGGTAGGCAAACCCTGGAGACACCTTTTCAAGAGTATCAGGTTCAGGCGCAACGCCTTCCAATTGGACGAGGGGTGTTCGCGCCTCGACACTCTTTGTAGCAAGGGTAAGGAGGTCAGATGACACACCATGCTTGGAAAGGATCGCGGCTTCAGATGCGCCCGTCTCGTTTATTTCTCTAACGATGTCTGTATAGTCTTGCTCAGAGAGAAGAGATGCTTCTCGCATCACCTCAACAACCGAAGTTGTATTTTGTGTGTTTTGCATAACAGGAACGCTCTATGCTGGCGGGAATTTTGACCCGCGCGAGCGGTAGCCTTGGTGTTATTTTGTTCTCTAAATTTATCTTAAGTCATTTCCCTCAGTTGACAATATAAGACGCATCAACCACAAATAAGTTTAACAAATTACTTGACGATTTATGTCTCACGTCCTGTTCAGAGACATTTCAGCATATACTATTTTAAAATACTTATTAATAGTATTAGACGCATCAAAAACCTATTTGTTCGACAATAGGAAGAAAATTGATTCTCATTAACGTTTTAGGCGAAGCCCTATTTCGCCGCCTCAATCCGTCGAATCGCCTTTTGCGCAGCACTACGAACGTTTTTAGAAGAATCCTCCAGTGCCTGTGTCAATGCGGTTACCGCCGCCGGTGATTTCGCGCGCATCTCACCCAATTCGTCAGCGGCGTTACGTCGGACATCTGCGACGGAATCCTGCAATGCAACGAGAAGCGGTTTGACTACCATCTCATCGGATTCACCCCGCTTCACGAGTGCCTCACCGATTTCCCCCAATACATCAACAACATGTCCGCGCGTAGTGGCTGATTGGTTGTTCGTCAGCGTACTTGCCAACAGAGGCGTGATGCTCACAGCGTGGCTTCTACCGAGTTTAATCAACACATCTTCAGCACGTGCCCTCACGGACTTCGCATCATCTGACAGTGCACCTATCAACGCCGTGAATGTTTCAGCAGATGCTGCTCGTATATCAGACAACTCAGTTATCGCATTGGTTCGGACTTTAGTCGAATTATCATTTAGACCCATAATTAAAGCATCTCGAATTATATCGGTGGACTGTCCATTTTCTGCGAGATATTCGCCGATCTGTCCTAAAATGTCGAGTACATCGTTGCGTGTACTTGATGAACCTTTCGTTTGTACAGCGATGAGTGCTGGTACGACGACAGCAAGCGATTCCGCAGATGTCGGACGAACGTCATCCAATTCCGCAACGGCCTCACGGAAAACATCATTAGAATCGTCTTTGAGTGCCATTGCTAAACCGATCGCAGCAGCATCATAATTCCGTCCTGCCTTCCGCTCACGTTCACCGATTCCGCCTAATGTGTCCGCCGCCTTTTTGCGTACACTCTTAGCCGGATCACGGATCATTACAGCAAGTGCAGCCATCCCGGGACTCCCAATTTCTTCAAGGAAATCCACAAATTGACGCTTTACGGCGTCTGACTCGTCCGTTAAAGTTGGTACGATTTGTGCAAGTAGTTCGGATTGCCACTTCGCTTGAATCTTTTCATGTTCTGCTTTGAGCGCATCAAGCTCCGCAGTCAGTTGTGGGAGGACTTCCTCTTGTGATTCCGCCGTTGCCTCCTGAAACCGCACCATCTGACCAATCCCCAAACCGACTAATAAGCTGGTAACAATTGTTAACACCCAAAACCATTGTTTAGTGTTTGTATGCTGTAGAAATCGTTTCTGAATCAACATGGTTGCCTCCTTGACGGGTTGAACCTAATAAGGTAGCGTCTGCTAATTCTCCATAGACCAAACGTAGAACGGGGCGAGTTTCGCGAGCACCTCAAGCGGGATCTCTTTTCCTGATAAGGTCATTTCTAATAGGACTTCATCATCTTCGACTGAAAGCCACGCGAGTATAGGTGAAATCTCTCTGGAACCGACAAGCACTTTATCAGCAGGTGGTGCGCCTTCCGCTGCTGCCTCTAAAATCCGCGCTAAATTCAGTTGTGTGAACGCTACAGGGGTCTTCGGCACCTGTTTTAAATAAGACAGCTTCTTGTTCTTCTTAATCTCGTCAACAAGCATACACACCTGCTCTTCCGAAAATCCCATAAGAAACAGGTCATTTAGTTTGCTATAGTAGATACTTGAGGCAAACCCTGATACCGTAGTGCCGTTGTAATCGATTTGAGAAATAGAGGCATTTTGTAGGTTAGACAGACTATTGCCGATTTGGTTCCATTTCATCTGATGACTTGGACTAAAAATAATAGCACCGTCCGTCTCCACGCCATCTGCGTCAAGTACAAATGTGCCGTCAAACTCAAGATTAAGGTTATCTACGGCTTGAGGATCAAATGTGGTGAAGTCAGGAACCGATAGCGCAAGTTCGCCAGTCAATCCCGTCATAACATCCTCCTCCAGATTAAGGTTCAGCAGTCCCTCCAAGAAAGAGATCGCCGCGTAGGTCTCACCCGTTGCGTTTTTTTCCATTTCAGTGCTAACAAGTTCCCACACACTTTTCAGAATGTTGGGTGCTATAGCAACGAACAGATCGTCCTGAGCAGATAATGCCTTCAGGGTTTTCAGTGCCACGCCTTTTTTTAAAAACAGACCGATTTCATTTTCTGGAAGATCTGGATCAAATTCGACAGATACTTGAAAGAAGGGACCTGTTTCAAGTAAATTAAGCCGGGCAAAGAGGGACTGAAAAACAGCAAAACGCTCTCGGTTTGCCGCATCAATATCATTTATCATAGGCAAAAGGGATGGAACGTCGGCGAACACGATGGCGACCCCGGCCCCTATTTTCTTGACTGCATCGGTAAATTCTTGGTTCTGCTGGACAGACGGGCTATCCTTCCGGTAGGTATCTATCAGTTTTTCAAAAGCCCTTTCGCCGACACCAAGCACGAGAAACTCATCCACAAACCCGTATTTAGCAATATTCTGCTCTATTTCCATCGCGTTATAGTGAACCCGCTGGTACACACCGGCATCCAAACGTAAAGTACCGCCACCAGACATACCCAGCAACCCCTCAACAATCTTGGTAAAGCGTTGAAGTTCACCAAGGTTACCACCCGAATGGATGACGAGTCCGATCTGCTGAGTGCCGGTTTCATCTAACCATATCGCCAAAGCGGTTCGGTAACCCACAGTTTCAATTACACCCATTAGGTCTGTGCTCAGGACCCCTTGTGCCATCACTAACCCTTGTTGCATCTCCTGCCAATCCGCGACAGCATCTGGTAATAGGGCAAGTGCTTTCTCCCAATTTTCCGAGACCTCAATTTCGCCGTAGACTTCATCTATATCTTGAAGCTGCAGATAGAAAACACTCTCCTTCGGCATGAAATCCTTGACCTCCGCTGCATTCGCCGAAAAAACGATGGCAGCGGAAAGAAAAAATAAAATTGTTACTTTCAATTTGCTTTTCATGAGATACCTCAATGTGTGTCCCTAAAGTTAGGTCCAATGTGTTTGGTTACGGAACCCGAATATCCTCAACAAGTGCCTGCACCTCATCAGGTGGTGGTGGCGTCAAAGCAGCGACACCAATAGAAACAACGAAATTTAGGACCATACCGACAGTTCCGATGCCTTCCGGCGAAATACCCCACCACCAGTGTTCTGAGGTGTTGAGATTGGGGCTAATAAATTTGAAATAGATAATATACGCCGCAGTAAAAGTGATACCGACAATCATACCACTAACCGCTCCGGCTTTGTTCATCCGTTTAGAGAAGATTCCCATGACAATCGCGGGAAAGAACGAACTCGCCGCAAGCCCGAAGGCGAATGCAACGACTTGCGCGACAAACCCCGGCGGATTTATGCCAAAGTACCCTGCAATACAGACGGCAACACCTGCGGCGATACGCGCTGCTGTTAACTCCTGTTTCTCTGACAACCCTCGTGCGATACTTCCCTTAAGTAAGTCGTGCGCGACCGCCGTAGAGATCACCAAGAGTAAGCCCGCGGCTGTTGAAAGTGCTGCTGCCAGACCGCCAGCAGCGACTAACCCAACAATCCAGTTCGGAAGTTTCGCAATCTCAGGGTTCGCTAATACCATGATGTCTCGATTAATTTCAAGTTCATTTGCCACATCTGATTTCGGACCGCGGTACTGAATTCTTCCATCACTATTTAGATCATCAAATGTAATCAATCCCGTCGCTTCCCAATTTTTAAACCACTCCGGTACATCTTCATATCTAACATCCGTTAAAACGCCATTCTGTTCGTATCTGACGGTTTTGAGGAGATTTGTCCGAGCAAACACAGCAACTGCTGGCGCGGTGGTATAGAGAATAGCGATGAACAGCAGTGCCCAGCCCGCAGAAATTCGTGCCTCCGAGGCTTTTGGCACTGTATAAAATCGGATAATCACGTGTGGAAGTCCGGCTGTCCCCAGCATCAACGCTGCCGTGATAAAAAAGACATCAATCGTCGCTTTACTGCCATCGGTATATAGGTTAAACCCCAACTCCTCGTTCAAACCGTTGAGCCGATCCAAGAGATATAATCCTGAACCATCTGCCACTTTCCCCATCAACCCAAGTTGAGGGATCGCATTGCCTGTAATAAGGATAGAGATAAAAATCGCAGGAACGAGATAGGCAAAAATCAGCACACAGTATTGTGCGACCTGCGTGTAGGTAATACCCTTCATACCGCCAAGTACAGCGTAAAAGAATACAACTCCCATACCGATAAGCACGCCGGTTTCAACATTGACACTCAGAAACCGGGAAAAGACAATGCCAACACCCTGCATCTGTCCTGCAACATAAGTAAACGAGACAAAAATTGCACACACCACAGCGACAATCCGAGCCAATTGTGAATAATACCGGTCACCGACGAAGTCAGGGACCGTATACTTACCGAATTTGCGGAGGTAGGGTGCCAACAACAACGCCAGCAGGACGTAGCCACCTGTCCATCCGAGCAAATAGACGGAACCGTCGCGTCCCATAAAGGAGATCATCCCTGCCATTGCGATGAAAGAGGCAGCACTCATCCAGTCTGCTGCCGTCGCCATGCCGTTGACAACCGGATGTACATTACTCCCTGCAACATAGAAATCACCCGTCGAGCGTGCTTTCGACCAAAGTGCAACGCCGATATACAGTGTGAAGGAGAGTCCAACCATCACGAAAGTCCATGCTTGTACGTTCATGTTTATTGTGGATCCTCCGCTTCTTCGGGAGTTTGATACTTTTTGTCCAAACGGTTCATTAACCAGGCATAGACAAAGATCAGCTCAACGAAAATCCAGATTGATGCCTGTTGCGCAAAATAAAAACCGAGACGATAACCCTTGATTTGGATTTTATCCAACTGATCAACAAACACAATTGAGCAGAGATACGAGGTGATAAACCAAATCCCCAATAAAATAGCAAGGTATTGCAAATTCTTTCGCCAATACGCCTTATTTTTTTCCGATGACTCCATAAGTTGTCCTCCTTGGGTAACCACGATCACAGCTTGCTTGCACAAATCGTTTTGTTCTTAGCAAGCGAAGATGACCCGATTCAGGCTTTTATTATGATGAGGGTTGTTTTTGCATGACAGGAATCACGTAACTCCGAACTGTTACGCCATCTAACTCTTGTGTCTCTACTCTCGGTTCTGGATTTCTCCGATGATCAAAAACAACATAGTATCCTTGCCCAACACCTTCCAATTTGAGATATGCAGCAAGTTGTCTTTTGCCTGCCTGATAACGGCTATCCCCGCGCCAAATCTTTGTCTCAACAATATACTTTTCTCTCTCGTGCGTGATGAGGAGATCCATCCTGCCACGTCCTGTTTCGGTCTCAAAGAACAAGGCACCGCCCACGCTCCGAGCAAAAAGGTCCAGATAGGTAAGGAGAAGATGGCGTCCCACAGATTCTTGCGGCGTATCAGGCACCTGTAGGATTTTGAAGCCAGCGCGTGCGATGAAGTCTCGGAAGTTATCAAGCAGCCGTTCCATGTCTATCTGTCCCGTGACAGTCAGGTAACCTTGAAAACCGTCTATATTGTCTTCGTGGTGGTATTCCAGTTCAAGTCCGTTCATCGTCGGCTTGAACGCCTGCATGATGCAATAGAGATAAATCGGATTCGCAATTTGACACATGCCATCGGCGTCTTCCTTAATGACACCATACGTAGCGAGTTCATCGATGTGTGGATCCCGCAGGTTGAAGTCCAGGCCGTCTTCATAAGACATGATATCCATCAGGATTCTTTCGAAACGCCTATCCCTACGGATATTGGTTGTGAGATGCTGAATGTTGACGTTCCGGCCGCGCACAAGTTGGATATGCGCCTTTAAAAAGTGTGCCATCGTAATCGATTCGGTTTTCGGGATATCCAAGTCCTCGGTAAGAATCCGCGCGAGACCGTTGACAAGGACAGGTTGCCCGGCAGTCTCCTTATGGATAGATTCAACAACCTCGGGCTCGAAGGCTTGCCCAACTTCATCGGTATATTGTGATAGGAGCCCGTGTACTTGTTCAGGTGTAAAGTTCGGCAACTGAAATTCATCCTGGATATTAAACGGAGAGACAGACCTGTCGTAATCTAGCTGCGCGATGCTCTTGACCCCAACGATGCCTACGCTGTGCGGACAGGGTATCTCGTCAGAGAGGTAAATTTGGCGGAGTGAATACAAAAAATTGCTCACGACGGTTTGCGGGATACCGTCAAATTCATCGATGAGGAGTACAACCTTCGTGGAAGCAAGCCCTTGATTACCAAAATCGTTGTCCAGAAAACTTTTAAGGTTTTCAAAGAACGCTTCCATCGAAAAATGATCGGTTAGCGTTGTGTTCTCTAAAAATTGGGTCAATGCTTCGGAAGGCACCTCACCTCGTTTTTGGAAGACGCTCTCAATTTGCCTGTTAATCTGGTAGTAGAGTTGTTCATAAAAAGTGGCAGGTGCGGCGTTACGCATCGTTTGAAAATCCAACTGAATCGGAAAATAGGTCGGGTCTTTCGCGACAAGTGCTTCAAGTGCCAATCGGAAGAAGGTGGTTTTCCCGGTCTGGCGCGGCGCGAAGAGGACGATGTACTTGCCATTTTTGACGCGGCTGATGAAATCGGTAATCTCCTCGGTGCGTGGAACAATATAGTGATGTTCAGGACGGACGCGCCCCTCAGTTCCAAAACTTCTCATTGTCGCCTCCTCAAAGGTTCTCAACAATTTATCGTATCACATCGCTCCCTGAAAATCCACCGTTAATTTGCAAGGACAGTAAGAGGTAGCTATCGGTAGTTCTCTGGGAATATCAATCGCTCGACGTGTTCAATCAGAATGTGCAAGACTTTAATATGGATTTCTTGAATACGGTCAGCCGTGTTGCCGGGGGCAATCAGGCATATATCGCAGTGCTGCTTAATATCCCCGCCATCCCCACCGAGCAGTCCAAATACTTGCATCCCACGTGATTTCGCTGTCGCTGCTGCACGGACAACGTTTTCAGAATTTCCGCTGGTTGACAGGACTACGAGTAGGTCGCCGCTGTGTCCGAGTGCTGACAGTGGACGCGCGAAGACCTCTGCAAAGCCGAAATCGTTTGCTGTGCAGGTAATATGCCCGGCATCGCTGAGTGCCATGGCTGGAAGCGGTCTCCGATCATCTCGAAACTTCCCTGTACATTCCTCAGCGAAATGGACAGCGTCGCATAAACTGCCGCCGTTCCCGCACGTGAAGATCCTGCCTTGCCGTTCAAATACGTCTTGCATCATTTCCGCTGTCTCCGCGATGGTTGTGATATTCTCAGGATTTCGGATAAACCGATCAAGTACGTCCTGCGCTTCTAACAACGCATCGCGAATGCTATGCAAAATGTCCATTATATTTTTCTCTTTCCGAGTGTAAAGTTTTCAGTCTATGCTCTGCTCGAAACTGAATCGGCTGCCCCTGTTATTCTTTCAGCTGTAGCAATTGGACAAAAAAGCAGGGCAATCCCAAATGCCCTGCATACATTCTATACCTTGCGTCTAAAATAACTCTGTGTGTGGAACAAAAGCGTAGACACCTTAGTCTTGTTTGTCGCATTTGACTGGTGGGAACGATACATATTTCCAACCTTCCGCTTTGTTCTTTATATTTTCCGCCTTCAAATAATCGACAAGTTCCTGCATGGTTTTGAATCGGGCAGCAAACTCTTCTTTCATTTTATAGCATTCCTCAAGGATAGGATCCATGGGGGGGTGTTCTTTCTCTTTCACGTGCATCTCCTCAATCAACTCTACAGGGGTACAGAGGATCGTAGGTTGGTAGCCAGCGGCTCGACAAACCTGATCTATATGCTGCCGCTTAGTTTCGCTGACGATATGTTTATAGTTCCAAGAGGTTAGGTACTCGATGCCATTTACCACAGCAATAGCAATATGTTGAGCGTCCGGGAGCGAATGTGGTGGTACAGCACCTGCATTTATTAGTTCCAGTGCAAGAATAACTGCCTCCGGGGACAATTCCAATACCGTAAGACCTGCCAATGCCTCAATCCGACGCTGTGCTGCGATTTCATCGCCTTGTCTAATTTCGGTAATAACTACATCCGATACGATAAACTCAAAATTATCGGAATAGTTTTCCCAGAACTGTCGTGTGATTCGTTGTCGAACACCCAAGGTCGCATCTGTGCTGGGGCGCGCTGCAAGGTAACTAACGACTGTAGTTTCAATATAAACTTTCGATTTTATATCTTCATATTTTATCATGAAATCAATTTGCTTTCAAATCCTTCTCCATTAATGAATAGTGTTGTTCTCACCAATATCCCTAAATCCGGAAAATTTCGCCTAACTTCCCACCAAGCACACGTCCGGCACCGAGTAGACACGCGATTAGAATTAACATCCCTACCACGCCGAGCGCACTCGCCGTATATGCCCCGTGATCAGGACGTTGAGAGAGTGACCAAATCGCCTTTGTAATTGGATAGTACTTGTCCTGCATTGCCAAGATTAAACTATCACTGACCTCTAACATCGAAAAGGAAAAGACGAGAATCGCACCGGCAAGGATATTTGCGATAACTAAGGGCAACGTTATCTTATATAAGGTTCGGATCGGTGTCGCTCCCATGTTTTGCGATGCCTCTTCGTAACTAACGCTCGTCTGCTGGAGTCCGGCATAGATGGAACGCAACATATACGGCAACCGCCGCACTGCATAACTGATAATCAGGAGAAATGTCGGGTTCTTCCGAGGGTCTATGACAGAAACGAACCCATCAGGGAAATACCTCAGCAGTAGGGTCGTATCCGCAAAACTGCCCATATATCCGAACGCGATCGCAACACCCGGCAACGCCAACGGTAACATCGCGACTGCATCCAACAAATTTTGGAACGGGAGCCGTTTCCGAGTTAACAAGTATGATACCACAATACCGACTAAGAGTGCCAACAGCGTGCTGAAAATACTGTATTTTAGACTGTTGAAGATACTCGGCAGTGTATCGTCATGTGTGAATGTCTCAACATAATGGGCGAAGGTCCACGATTGCGGTAACACGCTCAATCGCCACTGGCTTGCATCCGGTGTCAAGGAGACAAGGATGACACTGATATGCGGTAAGAGTGCCACAAACGTCAATCCCCCGATAAAGAGGTAGATGATGGTGCGCATCCCCCATTTGGCATCCGTTTCACGGGATGTCACATGCCCTCTGCCGAGCATCTCATAGTGCTTACTTCCCGTCCACCGCTTCGAGACATAAAAAGCTAACGCTGTTAGCACAATAATTAGGACAACGAGGGCGTATCCCATTGGATTTGTGTTCGCCTCGGTGACTTGGTTGAAGATCCGCACCGAAATTACGTTGCGGTATTCAAAGATCAGCGGTGTGCCGAGATCCGTAAATGCCCAAATAAAGACGAGAATCGCGCCTGCGAAATACCCCGGCATCATCAACGGCAATGTTATTTGACGGAAAACTTGGAACCGCGATGCGCCCATATTCTCGGCGGCTTCCTCTAAACTCGGATCAACGTTTGCGAGTGCAGCGACGATGTTAAGATACATAATCGGATACAAATGCAACGTTGATAACATCACCACACCCCAGAAACCGCCAGCGAACCAATCAATGGTTTCAGCGATATCCATCAGATTGAGTTTCACCAGAAGCATGTTGATACTTCCAAAATTACCGAAAAACTGCTTCATCCCAATTGCACCGACAAAGGGTGGCATAATCATCGGGATTAGGATGACAGAACGCAACATATTGCGTCCCGGATACCGATATCGCGTCAAAAAATATGCGAGTGGAAGGCTGATGATGCTCGTCACGATCGTGACCATCACACCGATATTGAAGCTGTTAACAACCAGTTCTCGGATATTTGGATCGGTCACCATCAGTTTGAAGTAGGCGAAAGTGAATTTATTTTCAATCCAGAACGCCTCTTTGAAAACATAGAGGAGCGGGTATATAAGGAAGATCAGAAAGAAGAGCGTGGTCAATCCGAGGACAAGCGAGATTGACGGTGTTAAGTCGTACTTTCGCCTAATTTTATCCATTAACGACAGGTTTGTATATCCGCCCTCTTTTATTTCTGAGCGATTCAGCATCTCTTCCCTTTCTCCAACTTTCTATGTGCACGGAACGTTTTACATTCTACATCTATAGGGTACTTCTTAATAATTATACCCTATAGACTGCCGAATTGCATATATTTTTTCGCTCCAGAAGCCAAAGAGATGTGATGGCATTCGGCAGAAAGCTGGCTCACCATCACACCTCGGGTTGTTTCTTTAGAACGTGCTTATAGTAAAACCAGAAAATAAGTTTATACTTGTAGCATAGTAGACCGTTGGTTTCCTGTGCCTCCTGTGTTCTTCGTAGCATAGTAGGCCGTTGGTTTCCTGTGGCAAATTCCCAGTTACCGTTATTTTTCGGAAATCAGTTCTGTGACAGATGAAACACCAAAGAAAATCCTTTCAACCTTTGAGAACGTAATAGTAAAAAATTTTGAAATTTTAATTTGACGAAACCTTTTTCAGGGAGTATAATTAATCTCGTATATTATTAATTAATCTCGTATATTATTAATTAATCTCGTATATTATTAACAATTAGCACAAGTCGTGTAAGTCTTAATTTCTACCGATTGAAGTACCACTATGCAAAACGAACACACCAATATCAACATCACTACACCGATTTTACGCGGAGATAGGGTCTATGGTGTAAGCGTTCATACTGCGCGCCGTTTCTCTGTCCGTTCGTTGATTTCGTGTGTTATTAACTCACAGTTAACAGTCCTGTCTTTAAGGATAACACCCCCCCCCCCGCTTAACATTTAATAAGCACAATACTTCACAAGATAGTATAACCTTCACGGTCGTTCTATCCTTTGTCATGCCTGCGCGCGTTCCGTTTTGCACGGAGCGTTTTGTCGCGGGCTTTTTTTATTGTCACATCCGACGGCTACAAAAACAAGAGCCGATTAGCGATGCGCTAAAGCACGAAAATAAATTGACACACCACGATAGCAACCCACATTGCCTGATCGTAAGGGCTGGGTAACCCAGCCCCTACGATCAATAGCGCGTCGAAATAATTATGGGCTTTACTATAAAAAAGAAAATGGAGGCGTTTATGAAACTGTTGATTGAAAACCGTAAATGGACTTTAGCAATTTTTTTCATACTTTTAATGTTTTTTGGAACATATCTCCAAGGTGATGCGGTTGTTACGCCTGTGAGTGGACGCACGCCGCAGGTGCGGGATGCTATTGTTGCGACGGTGCCGGATATTGACGCTGCTGCCGACGTGACCGAAGCACATCTCGCAGCGATTACGACCCTTAACCTGAAAGGGAAAAATATCGCAACCCTGAAAGCAGATGATTTTGATGGACTGACCGCACTGAGCGATCTGAATCTGTATGGCAATCAACTCCGTCGCCTCCCTGATGGTATCTTTGAGGGATTGACAGCGTTGCGAACGATCCGTCTCGGTGGCAATGCGATTGACCCACTGCCGATGCCTGTTGCGTTAGAAAAAATGGCTGAAGGGCAATTCAAGGCAGTTGCCCCCATAGGTGCGACTTTTGATTATGTGCTGTCCATTGCCGTTACAAACGGCAGCATCACAGGGGGTGCCACGACAGTCACTATTCCGCAGGGTCGTCTGGAAAGTGAAACACTCACTGTCACACGCCCGCCTGGCACCACCGGTGGAGTGACCGTGGATATTGAGACGTTGCCGCGGCTGCCGAGTGAGCATTACGGCTATACGCTTGTCACGGCTGATACTGCTCCGTTATCGGTCATCGCGGGAATCAATACGGCACCTGTGTTCATAGATGGGACAAGCACTACGCGTCCTGTCGCGGAAAATACCGCTGCATCGACAAACATCGGTGCGGCGATCCGCGCAAGAGATGCTGAAAACGACCCATTGACGTACACACTGAGTGGCGCGGATGCGAGCGCGTTTGCCATGGACACTGCCACCGGACAACTGAAAACAAAAGCATCCCTTGACTATGAGACCCAAAACGCCTATAGGGTGACAATCACCGTCTCTGATGGGAGTCTCACAGACACCATCACGGTGACAATCACCGTCACCGACATAGACGAAGTTGTAAACACGGCACCGTCTTTCTATGAAGGCGACAGCACCACGCGTGTCGTTTTTGAGAATACCGCTGTCGGGCTGAATATCGGGCCTCCTGTGTTGGCAACCGATGCGACTGATGACTTTTTAAGGTATACCCTCGGCGGCGTTCATGCGGATGCGTTTGCGATTGACACTGCCACCGGACAACTGAAAACGAAAGCACAGCTTGACTATGAAACCCAACGGCTCTACACGCTGACCATCACCGTTGAAGATGAAGAACTCTCGGATACGATCACGGTGATTGTCAGTGTGATGGATGTCAACGATACTCTCAGGAGTGCGGGGTTTCTCCCGGTAATAGAACGCACGCCAGAGGTGCGGGATGCGATTGTTGCTGCTGTTCCCAACGCGACAGATGCCGCCAGTGTTACCGAAGCAGATGTTGCTGCGATCAGAACCCTTAACCTGAGAAATAGCGGTATTTCATCCCTGAAACCGGGTGATTTCTCGGGTATGACTGCCCTACGCAACCTGAATCTGTATGGCAACCACCTCAGCAGCCTGCCGACAGGTATTTTTACCGGATTGCCAGCACTGACATCGCTCAGACTGGGGGGCAATGTCCTTGACCCATTACCGCTAATTGTGTCTCTGCAAAGTGTCGGTGGTGGTGCGTTTAAGGCGGTGATGCCCACAGGCGCGCCGTTTAATATCGTGCTGCCGATTGATATAGCAAGCGGTGCGAGGCGTGTTGTGATCCCGCAAGGCAGCATGGAAAGCGTGCCCTTTACAGTCGTCGGCACGGGCACCGAAACGCCAAAAGTGGCATTCCTTCGGTTCCCCGGATTGCCTGCTTATCATTATGGGTATACGCTCGCACAATCGACTGTCTGCCACCGCACCGAACAGGTCGCCGCGGCGATTGCGGCAGCTGTCGGCGTAGAGGACTGTAGCACAGTGACAGAGATTGATCTCGCTGCAATCACAAGCCTAAATCTATCAAATGCTGCGATCACAGCCTTGCAGGCAGGGGATTTCGATGGCATGCTATCGCTGAGAAGGCTTTCTCTTGATGGCAACGATCTCACCCGCCTGCCGAGCGGTATCTTTGACGACCTCGTTTCTCTGACAGAACTCTCCCTAAATGCTAACCAATTGACAACGCTACCGAGTGGTATTTTTCGCAATTTAACATCACTGACACATCTTTATCTACAGCGTAATGACTTGCCTGCGCTCTCTGCCGATGTGTTTGAGGGACTTTCGGCTCTATATGCGATTAACTTGCAGCAGAATGCACTCACAGATTTACCGAGTGGTCTCTTTGATGGAACACCCTATCTTCAGAGTCTCCTGTTATCTCATAACAATCTGACTTCACTGCCAGCCGGTATCTTTGAGGGTTTGACGGAGCTCCAGCAATTGGATCTGCGTTGGAACCCGGACGCGGCTTCACAATTGCCGTTGGTCGTGGCACTCGAAAAGGTTGGAACGAACCGGTTCAAGGCAGTTGTGCCGAGTGGCGCGCCCTTTGAAATAATGCTACCGATCAAGGTTGCCAATGGCACTTCGGTAGATGGCGCGACGGCGATCATCATTCCGAAAGGCAGTGTGGAAAGTAGAACGCTGACGCTGACGCGCACGCCTAATACGATCCATGCTGTCACCGTGGAGATTGAAACGCCACTGCCGATGCATCCCGCGACACATAACGGGTACGTGCTTGTCAAATCCACAACACACCCCTTGGAAGTTATCGAACAGATCAACGTACCACCGGTCTTCACGGAGGGTGCGAACACCCTCCGCGCAATCGCTGAAAATGTGGCTATCGGCACTAACGTTGGTCTCCCTGTGATAGCAACCGATGTGAATACAGGCACTACCTTGACCTATAGCCTTGATGGAGCAGGTGCTGCAGCGTTTGACCTCAATAGCAAGACCGGACAGATCAAAACGAAGGCATCGCTGGACTTTGAAACGAAAAAGACGTATTCCCTCACGCTCACCGTTTCCGATGGCACGCTCACGGATACGATTGACGTTACGATCAACGTCTCTGATGTCAACGAGGCACCCGTATTTGCGACTGAGAGTCTCACAACACACACTGTCGCAGAAAATACACCAACGGGTGAGAACATCGGGCCCCCTTACAGCGCGACGGATGTGGACGCGGATACCTTGACCTATAGCCTTGATGATGGGACAGATGCTGCAGCGTTTGACCTCGATAGCGAGACAGGGCAGTTGAAAACGAAGGCAGCACTGGATTTTGAAACGAAAAAGACGTATGCCGTCAGGCTCAGCGTCTCCGATGGCAAGCTCACGGGGACGCTTGCTGTTACGATCAACGTCTCTGATGTCAACGAGGCACCCGTATTTGCGACTGAGAGTCTCACAACACACACTGTCGCAGAAAATACACCAACGGGTGAGAACATCGGGCCCCCTTACAGCGCGACGGATGTGGACGCGGATACCTTGACCTATAGCCTTGATGATGGGACAGATGCTGCAGCGTTTGACCTCGATAGCGAGACAGGGCAGTTGAAAACGAAGGCAGCACTGGATTTTGAAACGAAAAAGACGTATGCCGTCAGGCTCAGCGTCTCCGATGGCAAGCTCACGGGGACGCTTGCTGTTACGATCAACGTCTCTGATGTCAACGAGGCACCCGTATTTGCGACTGAGAGTCTCACAACGCACACTGTCGCAGAAAATACACCAGCGGGTGAGAGCATCGGTACGCCTTATAGTGCGACGGATGTAGACGCGGATACCTTGACCTATAGCCTTGATAATGGGACAGATGCCGATGCGTTTGACATTGATAGTGAGACGGGACAGCTGAAAACGAAGGCTCTTTTAGATTTTGAAACGCAAAAGACATACTCCGTCAGGCTCACCGTCTCCGATGGCACGCTCACGGATACGCTTGCTGTTACGATCAAGGTCTCTGATGTCAACGAAGCACCCGTATTTGCGGTTGAGAGTCTCACAACGCACACTGTCGCAGAAAATACACCAGCGGGTGAAAGCATCGGTACGCCTTACAGTGCGACGGATGTGGACGGGGATACTTTGACCTATAGCCTTGATGCAGCAGATGCAGATACATTTGACATTG
Organism: Candidatus Poribacteria bacterium; assembly: GCA_026706025.1. Classification (NCBI taxonomy): domain Bacteria; phylum Candidatus Poribacteria; species Candidatus Poribacteria bacterium. The sequence goes on along the minus strand of JAPOZO010000075.1, from coordinate 12,075 downwards.
ATAGCGAGACGGGACAGATTAAAACAAAGGCGGCTCTTGACTATGAAACAGAAACATCTTATTCGGTTACAATCCACGTCTCAGATGGCAAGATCACAGATACCATCACCGTCACAATAGATGTTACAGATGTGGAGGAAAACCGTGCGCCCGCCTTTACAGAGGACAGCAGCACGACACGTTCCATTGCTGAAAATACGCGTTCGGGTATCAATATCGGCAGTGCTGTTGGGGCAACAGACCCGGACAACGATGAATTAACCTACAGTCTGAGTGGTCCAGATGCGGCATCGTTCAGTATTATCAGCACTTCTGGGCAGCTCCAAACCAATGCTCATCTTGACTATGAGAGGAAACGATCCTATACGGTTATTGTCTCTGTTTCTGATGGTAGTTTGACAGACAGCATCACCGTCACAATCAGCGTTACAGATGTCTACGAAAGACCGCCCAATAGAGCACCTGTCTTTGCAGAGGGCACCAGCACCATACGTTCTGTAGTAGAGAACACGGGAGCCGGCAAAAACATCGGCGCTCCGGTCTCTGCCACGGATGTGAATAGGAATGATACACTCACCTACAGTCTAAGTGGTACAGATGCGGCTTCGTTTCGTATTGACAGTGCCTCTGGACAGCTTCAAACCAGGGTCTTACTTGCCTATGATACGCAAACATCCTATACGGTAACGATCACCGTTTCTGATGGTAAGGGCGGGAGTGATAGTATTACCGTTAAGATTGTGGTGGAAAACTATGCCCCTTTCTTTTCAGAGGGCAGGAGCACCACACGTTCTGTACTGGGGGGCAAGCCAACCGGTAGAAACGTCGGTAATCCGGTTTCTGCCACAGATCTCAGCAGTAATGATACACTCACCTACAGTCTGAGTGGTACAGATGCGACATCGTTTACCGTTGTTAACACCTCGGGGCAACTCCGAACCAGTGGATCCCTTACCTATGGACAATCCTATAGCGTAACTATCATTGCTTCAGATGGTAGGGGTAAGCGTGATAGTATTACTGTCACTGTCACTGTTCTAAAACCTGTCGCTGAACGCACAACACAAGTGCAAGACGCTATCGTGGCAATATCGAGTGTTAGTAATGTTGATGATGTGACGGAAGCACACCTTGCGTCAATTACTGCGCTTGATCCGCCAGGCGCGAGCATTGTCTCTCTAATGCTCGGTGATTTTGATGGACTCACTGAGATGACAGAGCTCGACCTGGGCGGCAACGATCTAACTTCGTTGCCGGCGGGTATCTTTGACCACCTCACTGCCCTGACAACGCTCGACCTGGCCGACAACCTTCTAACTTCGTTGCCGGCGGGTATCCTTGACCACCTCACTGCCCTGACAACGCTCCAGTTGGACGAGAACCGTCTAACTTCGTTGCCGGCGGGTATCTTTGACCACCTCACTGCCCTGACAACGCTCGACCTGGACGACAACCTTCTAACTTCGTTGCCGGCGGGCATCTTTGACCACCTCACTGCGCTGACATGGCTCGACCTGGCCGACAACGCTCTAACTTCGTTGCCGGCGGGTATCTTTGACCACCTCACTGCGCTGGAAGGTCTCTCTCTGGCCGACAACGCTCTAACTTCGTTGCCGGCGGGTATCTTTGACAGACTCACTGCCCTGGAAGATCTCTACCTGAACGAGAACGCTCTAACTGCGTTGCCGGCGGGTATCTTTGATAAAAACACTGCCCTGACAGGGCTCAGGCTGTGGAACAATGCTCTAACCTCGTTGCCGGCGGGTATCTTTGACAAACTCACACAGCTGACATCCCTCAGGCTGTTCGGAAACAATATCACCGATGTATCCGAACTTGAAAATTTGACTTCGCTGACGGATTTATATGTCCACAGAAATCCAATTTCGGATTATGGGCCCCTTGTGCGCCTCAAGGCAGCAAATCCGAGTGTTCAGATTTATCATATTGATTTGAATAACAACCCACCTGTGTTCACAGACGGCACCAGCACCACTCGCTCCGTCGCGGAGAATACCGCAGCCAATACAAACATCGGCACGGCGGTAGGCGCGACAGATGCGGATACCACTCATGTGCTCACCTACACACTCGGTGGCACGGATGCGGATTCGTTCAGCATTGTCGACACCTCTGGACAGCTCCAAACCAAAGATCCACTGGATTATGAAACGAAGACATCTTATACAGTAACCGTGACCGTCTATGACGGGAACCATGGCGGCAATAGAATTACCGTCACTATCAATGTCACAGATGTAGTCGGTGCTGCGCCATCCGTGCAAACAACGCCTGTAATTCCGGATGAGACCCTCTTGCTCACGAACTATCCCAACCCATTCAACCCTGAAACGTGGATCCCGTATCAGCTCGCCAAACCGGCTGACGTTACACTGACGATCTACGATATACGCGGTGTTGTGGTGCGGGAGTTGCAGCTGGGGTATCAGGCTGCGGGTTTGTATCATAGCCGTTCGCGTGCGATCTATTGGGATGGCAGAAATGAACTCGGTGAGAAGGTTGCGACAGGTCTGTATTTCTACACGCTTAAGGCGGGTGATTACGCGGCGACGCGCAAGCTGCTGATACGCAAGTAGGACCCATAGGTGTCAATTTATAGTGAAGCCATAAGTGTCAATTTAAGAAAAATAGCCATCTCGGTCTGCAAAAACACCCTCGGCACGCAAACCGAGATGGTCGGTTTTGCGGTGTACACACCCAAATGCGATCTGCATTCCTAACGCTTTCCACTGTTGCGTTCTGAACTGTGATTTTTCTGATGGCTCTGATTTGCATGATAAGAGTGCCTATCACAATCAACTGCAAACCGAGTCCTGACGACTCGGCAGTTCTGCGGGAACGCCGTCTTTGTAGAAACTTCAACGCCGCACTCAGCATCTTATTTTCCATCAGAGATCTTATCAGAAAAATCAGAAAAATCACAGCAATCAGAGTTCAGACTTACTCTGCCGAGACTGGCATGGATAATCGCTAAATTGACCCCTATGGTACATCGCAAAACCGCACCTCCCGGGCCTGGGGTAGAAACCTGACCGAAGAACGGAACAACTGAATCGCTCTGGACTGAAAACTAATTCTTGTTGACCGCTAAACGCGATGCATGCTATACTAAATCAATATCCACAATACAGTAATATAACCCAAGTTGCTACCAACGGGTTTTGAACATTGTAACACGATTTCTCGGACACTTTCTTCACCCCGTAGGGGTGTTATGTCTATAGAAACGGCGTATTTAAGCGATAGCACTCCGTAGGAGTGCTATGTCTATAGACCAGTGGCAACTTGCGTTAATATAGAATATTTATGGCAACAGTAAAACTCGAAAACATCACGAAACGATTCGGTGACCTTACTGCGCTCGACGACATCACCCTCGATATCCAAGACCAAGAATTCTTCGTGCTTCTCGGTCAAACAGGTGCTGGGAAAACGACAACGCTCCGCTGCATCGCTGGCTTGGACAAACCCGAAGAAGGCACAATTTATTTGGACGATGTCAGTGTTAACGATAAAACGCCAGCAGAACGCGATGTCGCCTTCGTCTTTCAATCCCATATTCTCTATCCACATCTGAGCGTTTATGAGAATATGGCGTTTCCATTACATCCGAGAAAACTCTCTACCGAGGAAATCGACCGGCGTGTCAGAGATATCGCGCAGATGCTCCATATCGAACACCTGCTCATGCGTATGCCGAACCAGTTGAGCGGTGGTGAGACACAGCGCGTCGGACTCGGACGGGCGATGGTACGTCGTCCGCAAGTCTTCCTCATGGACGAGCCGATATCCAATCTGGATGCGAAACTCCGCACGGAAATGCGCGCCGAAATCCGTTGGCGGCAACGTGAACTCGGCACGACGACTTTCTATGTAACACACGACCAAATCGAAGCAATGTCAATGGCGGACAGAATCGCCGTGCTTGAAGCGGGTAGAATCCAGCAACTTGGAACCCCGTCGGACATCTATAACCACCCTGCCAACCTATTTGTCGCGGGTTTCATCGGTAATCCGAGCATGAATTGCATCCCATGCGACATCACCAGCACCAATGGCGAACTTCACTTGAAATTAGCAGACGACACTGGAAATAACAATTCTGTGACAATCCAAGATGCCCGGATTGCTAAAGCACTGAACGACAACACCTCAAACAGCGACACTGTCTTTGGCGCGCACGCTGAGGATGTCCTTGTGAGTCATCAATCCATTCCGAACGCTTTTCAAGCGGAAGTCTATAGTGTCGAACCGCTTGGCGCGGAAACAATCGTTGAGGTGACCCTCGGAACGGATGCCGCAGGCGCGCATACTATTCTCAAGGCATGCACAGCCCCGAACTTTGCAGCGGAGATTGGGCAACATCTCTATGTCTCGTTTGTCCCAGAACGTATGTACTTTTTCGATAAAAACACTGGCGACGCTATCTTGTAGGCGGGATTTGAACTGTGATTTTTTTTATTTCTGTGATTGCCATGATAATACTATTGTCGGGAACGTTCTCTATTGATACCCGCTACCCCCCGCCCCCGCAAGCGACGGATGGATTTCTGAAGACGATCGGTTATCGGAACTCTTCAAGTAGAAATGGTGTTACCAATTATGAACTGGCGACTTAGACTCTTTAATCTCATCCCAAATTTTCTAAAAGGTATCGGCTGCCGACTCCTACGCAGACTGGGGTATGACCCCGATGCGTGGTTAGAAAATTTTCTTAAAGAACACAAAGGAGACTGAAACGTGAAAGGCGGAGATATTCTCATCGAATGCTTGAAAGCGCAAGGCATCTCAGCGGTTTTCGGAATGCCCGGCACCCAAAACATTCAGATTTACGACGCTTTGCTGCGACGCGGAAAAGACACAATTGACCACTACCTCGTCCGACATGAATATGCAGCAACGCAGATGGCGGACGGCTTTGCCCGCGCAACGGGAGAGGTGGGTGTCGCTATTACTGTGCCGGGACCGGGTGCCAGCAACGCATCAACAGGGATTTTAGAGGCATTTACCGATTGCGCCCCTGTTCTACTCATCACCGGACAGAGCGATTCCAGTCTCTACAGCAAACACCCGAGCAAAATGTTCCACGGTTTGGATCAGATGCGGTTTTTCGAGTCGCTCACGAAGTACTGTGCTATCGCACACACCGTCGCCGAGATTCCTGTCGTCGTCGAAAACGCCTTTAAAGCGATGCGGAACGGGAGACCCGGACCGACAGTGCTGGAATTCCCGATGGATGTCGTCACAGGAGAAGGCGAGGTCCGAATCCCCAAGCGTGTGGAACGCGCCGAATTACCGCCACCCGACGATACAGACCTCAGCACCGCCGTTGAAACTATCCGCAACGCCAAGATGCCATTAATCTTTGCCGGATCAGCCGTCTTTCACGCAAACGCCCGAAACGAGTTACGGCTCCTCGCCGAAAAACTGAACGCACCTGTCATCGTTACCCGTAATGGAAAAGGCGTTTTATCAGAAGACCATCCGCTGGCATTACAAATCTGCTACGGCTATCTCGGACGCGAGGCACTCCAACGGGCTGATTGTCTAATCGGCATCGGACCCCGCTTCACCTCAATTGATACCCGAAACTGGAGTCTGGAACTGCCCCAACCCTTCATCCAAATTGACGAAGACGCAGACGAGATTGGACTTGAATATCCGTGTGATGTGGGAGTCGTCGGTGATATGAAACTGACGTTGCAAGCACTCATTGAGGATGTTGGTCCCGGCGAAAATGACTGGGACGAGACACTGGCAGAACTCCGCACAAAATTTGATGCACAGCCATCGTTGCCAGTCATCCATGAATTACAGGATGTGCTTCCACGGGATACTATCTATGCGATTGATGTCCATGCCCTCGGCTATGCGTCCTTTGCTGAATTTCCTATCTACGATCCGAGGACTTTCCTCTATCCGAATATCGGCGTAGCGTTAGGACACGCATACCCTGCGGCGATTGGTGCGAAGGTGGCACATCCCGACCGTCCGGTTATCTGTTTCAGTGGCGATGGTGGGTTCCTGATGGGTGCAGTGGAAATGGCAACCGCTATGAAATACGGCATCAACGTCGTGGCGATTGTCGTAAATGACGGTGCCTTGTCAGCGATTAAAGGGTCTCAAATAAAGGGATGCGAAGGACGCACAATTGATACCGATCTGCTCAATCCTGATTTCGTTGAATTCGCAAAATCTTTCGGTGCGTATGCCAAGCGGGTTGAGAATTTGGGTGATTTCAAGGACACCTTACGCGACGCACTTGCTGCCGAAAAACCGGCACTCATCGAAGTGATGCTACAGGAACGGCAGGACGATATTATCAACGTCATCGGATGGTTGATGGCCGAACCGCTCCGAAAAACAGATTTTTAACATTCTTGACTCAATTTCACGATACCAAACTCTCACTTTTTTGATATTCTGCCAACTTTTCGAGAAGCAAAAGTTGTTCGGCTCGCTCAGTCGGTTCCTCATGCAAGTGTTTAGGTGTGTAATTCATTACCAATGCCTCAAGCATCGGTTTCCTATTTTCTTCCTTCGCGCCAAGGTAATAGAAGTGCTCCTTGGTTAACATATTAAATTCCGACCACAACGTCTTCAGAAAGACATTCTCCCTGTGCTGATTGCTATGCCAAGTAGATAAGATAAATTTGCCAGGAGATTGATTCAAAGTCTCAAATAGATATTGTTCATTCTCTTCGTCCCAACTATCGAAATAATCGACGTGCCGTCCAACATAAGGCGGATCACAATAGACAAAATCGTCTTCAGAAATCTCTTTGAGTGTTTCTCTATAATCTTGGCAGATAAAAGACCAGTTGGAATGCCTTGACAAGACGTAAACGTAGTCAACTTGATTCACAATCTTTGTGATGTATGCTTTGGCAAATCGCTGAGGCTTGTGCCCGAAAGGCACATTAAAGTCCCCTTTACGATTAAAGCGAATCATTCCATTGAAGCAGCAGCGATTTAAAAAGAGAAAATCTAAGGGTTCATGCGTTTTATTAAACCGCTGTCGAACTTCATAATAGTAATCTTGCCCACATCTTGATAGTATTTCGCCTTGTTGTTCAAGGAATTTTCTCACTTTCAGACCATCTATCTTTCCGCTCGCGATTGCGTTATAGAAATTAATCAGACATGGGTTGCTATCTGCAAAGACAGCGTTGCGCGGTGTGATATTGAAACCGACAACGCCTGACCCCATAAACGGTTCAATCCATCTGCCTTCAAAAGACCAGTCCACAACTCGCTTTATGAAAGGAACAAGTTTGCTTTTTATTCCTTGACATTTAATTGGTGGAATCATAACTTTCATCATATCCGATTCAATATTCGCCGCGTGTGTTCCAGCCCGGGTACTGTTCTTCTAATGCCTTAAGCGTTTGGGGCGTGTAGTATGGGTGACCCGCAGGCGGAAATCGAAAGACTTCACGCTCTGCTGCTGTCAGTGTGCCGATGAATTTCGAGAACGTTGGATTCCGACCTTTGTCTGTGTAGTGCCGAAAACCTTCCCAATAGTGGTCTGCGCGTCCGAGACCGAAGCCCCACGTGTAGCGTTGTCCGTCCTCGCGTAGATAATCGCTTGCCGAATGCAGTGTATAGTTGTTGAAAATACAGAGGGTTCCGCCTTTACAAATAAGCGGTTCGTATTCAGAGGTATCCCGTCCGTGTTCCTTAGCAAGTAGTCTAAGCGGTGCCTGATCTGCGTCAACATCCTCAAGGTGTACCCAAAAGCCGAGTTGCCCGAATTCACGAGCACTCTCGGACTGTGGTAGCAGTGAGTTGTTGCCGTTATCAATGTGCAAATTGCTTGGATCGCTACCGACACCCGGGCCTTTAAATCCGGGATAGCGTGCAATCATACACCCAGCACGGTAGTGAATATGCTCCGTTTTCAGAAATTTACGTGCGAATGCCCAGGCATCGGGGTCCACGATCGCACGTAATAACGCCATTTCAGCGGGCGGGAATTCGGTCAAAGTCGCTCTACCGGGTGGCGGGTCATCCTTAACTTCTTCCCATGTCGGGAGTACACGGCGTTGGGCAGCCTGCATCTCCGCAAGTTGTTCACCTGAATAGTAGTCGGGTACAATTAAATAGCCTTTCGCTAAGAGTTCATCCAGCTGTGCATCGGTAAATTTCTTAGGCATGAGAACCTCCATTGGAAAAGTGGAGCAAGTTTGAAGGAAAACACGTTAAAAATTTTTGCTGACGAACCTTGAACAAAGCCCGCCAGCAAATTGAAGCTCCCCCAGACGGACTCGAACCGCCGACACGATGGTTAACAGCCATCTGCTCTACCGACTGAGCTATGGGGGAATGTTAGTGTTAATTATAACCTATCTCGTCAGCAATTGCAAGTTAAATAGTACTTTTTGGCTGCAAGCGAAACAGACTGATTTTAATTATACAGTATCTTATTCGCAGTTGCAAATTAAATTCCGCTATCCTGTTTAACACCCGCACACAACTTCAGTTCCCGGAACGCCTTGTTCGCCTTTCGTTTCATAGCCATCGCGCTTCCACCAATCTAAACCACCCATCAACTCTTTAACATTAAACCCCAACTTCGCCATATTTAAAGCACCTTTGGTAGAAGCATTACAGCCGATACCGTCACAGTAGGTCACATACACCTTAGATTTATCGAGTTCACGTGTAGTCGCCTCAGACATTGTTCGATGCGGGATATTTATGGATGTTGGTATATGTTCAAGTGCGTGAGCCTCTGCGGAACGAGCATCTATGACAACGATAGATTCTCCGTTATTGAGTGCTTCATAGAGATCCCAAGAATCCGTTTCGTAATTGAGTTTTGCTTGGTAAAATTCGGTTTGATTCATAACTTCCTTTGTATATAGCGTTAGGTATAAATTTTAATTTCTTCAGGGTTCACAGCGACGATATGAGAAATACGCGCCAGTTCGTCCTCGGATAACACTTGGACAATGTCTTCCCAGACCCGGTCCTCCCGTTCTGAGCGTTTGTATTTGTAAATATCAAATTTACGACTGATGACAAGGATGCGGATGTGTTCATCTCCGTCGTCGAAAACATCAATGAAATAGTCTGGGTCGGGAAAAGAACCTGTTTTGAGAGTATCGTGAATTTTTTGTTTTAAAGTTTCGGATGCCATTCTGTAAATCCCTCGCTACCAGAGCTGGACCTCTTCTGGCGTTGCACCAATAGAGAGGAATACGTGTCCCCATTCCTCTTGAGAAAGATGCTTTACCAATTCATCCCAAATGATATCACTTCTACCTCCCATGGTGTGTCCATTGAATTTTCGGCTAACAATGACAATATGGACATGATCTGCGGAACCGTCAGAAACATCTACAAAATCTTTTGTATCGCTGAAGTATCCGTCCCTGAGCGTATCATGGATTTTCTGCTTTAATATTTCACATGCCATTATGTAAATTCTCCCTTACAGGTTGTTATTTATCCAGTGTATAAACCTTTCAATAGAAGTTATGAACTCAGTTGCCTCTCTACGATTTGTCGGCTTGGATATGTAACGCCAGTTTGGTGTCCATTGGTTGATTTTGTTAAACAAGGATAACATCTCACGATTATGTATTAACCGGTTATAGCCTGGGGTAAGTCTTAGCAAATCTTCCAATTGATGCGTAAAAACTGTGCGGTGCGCGGGAAGTATAGAACGTTGCCGAAGTAGGTCCTCTAACGCGTGCAAATTTTGGCAATTGTAGATGTGCATCAATTTCGTTTTCAAGAGACACTCTACTGCATAACCTCCAACGTACATTGCTCCCCGCCACCGAGCAGCATTGAGAAGTGCTCTCGCATCTGCCAAGCGTTGACGACTAGCTCCAGCGAGTTCGCTGATTCCATTGTGTAAATTACGGTTCATAAAATCAAAAACCATCCACGGCGCGTTTTGCCTCACGCAATTCACGCTCTAAACGAGTTTTTTCACGCGGATTGAGAATGTTCGCAATTTTTGCCTCAGCCTCCTGAATCTCGGCAGGGTCACGGAGAGCAGCTACCGCCCCAGGTCGCCGCCATTTCCGCTGATATTTTGGAGACTTCGCAGGACTCTCGGAATAACTTTGGGATTCTGTATACACTTCGTTTGAAAAAACATTGTCCTCATCTGCCTCATCCCATGGTTCTTCGTCTTCTATCCATGATTCAAAATCTTCTGGGGAGATAACTACCTCATTAAGTGTAGCAGTATTTAGCGGCAAGTCCTCCTCGTCTTCGGATAGCGAATTGGAGGTATTGAGTTCCTGGATTCTCGGTAGAAAGACTTCATTGAATTTTTTATGGAATTTTTCAAGTTTTGAGATAACCCATTCGTGCTGGTTTTGCCAGTCTGATTCATCTGTCGGATCAATGATATCTTTACGTAAGGAAATCCGGCTATCACTACGCTGAGGTAACTTCTCCCATTCAAGAGATTCACAAAACTCCTGCTCAATTTCTTTCCGCTGTTTCTCAAGGATGTAAAAATTTTGTTTTGACATATAAAGCCGGATGGCAATTTCCCTATTGTCCCTGCCCAACCACACCTTCATGTTAAAGCCAGTAAGAGCTATCAAACTTCTGCTAACGTTTAAGTAATTTTCCGAACCCGGTTTATGAAATCTAACTGGAGTGTCCTTTTGAGCTGCATAGTCGCACAATTGTTTCCAAATTTTCCTTCGCCACTCCTTAATTTCTGGCTGCTTTGGCAAATTTTTGGGGCGTTCCTCCAATATAGTCTTCTCCGCTTCTACCGTCCTCGGCTGTTCCGTCAAGGTTTTGATGTGTTCGTCCCTCTCCGATTCGACAGTTCTTAGACGATTTTCTGCTTCCGAGAGACACTTTTTCAATTCAGCATTCTCTACTTCCGCTTCTTCAAGACGTTCTTCGGAAGCAAGCCATTCTCTCTCCATTTCTGTCAGCCGATCTGATTTAGTCTTGATTTGTTTCTCCAATTCAGTTTTTTCTGCTTTCGCTTCATCAAGCTGCTTAGTCATATCCGCGAGGTTTTCCTTAAGAGCAGCATTCTCTACTTCCGCTGGATGTTCTTCAACTTCATCAGAAAAAAGTTGATCTCGGATGGTTTCAACTGCCTCCTTTGCCTCCCTATTTCCGATCTCGCCGAGTACCTCAGCGACGTAAGTTAGGTCTGCCTGAGTGCGGTCAGAGTTCAGATCCTCTACCCCTGGATGTGCCCAAAGATTTCGACCGTCCGCTATAGTTCCAGTCTTATATTGGATTTTTGAATTTGAATCAAATTGTTGACTGAAAGCCCGATCCCAATGCCAATATTTTCCAATAATGTGCGGAAAATGCTTGCTATCCATCGCAGCTTCAATGTTTCCGTTGTGTTTTTGCAGGTCGCTCTCGAATTGTTCCACTTCTGGATCGGGTAAGGAATCTCGAATTAAATCTTCAACCCTTTCGCCTCGAACCCTTTTTAAGCACCGAACGATGAATGGACGCATAGCGTCCCGATATATGTTATGCGCTTCATAAAGTGCAGCCCGATTAGGATATTTTGTCATTTTATGTACAAACCTTCGTATAGATAAATTTCCAAAAGTGTATCACATTTTTCCATCTCTGTCAATCACAAATGAGACTTAAATCGAGTTCGTTTAGTTTCTCTTTCGTAGCGTATCCTGTTAGGTTGCGCTCCTTGATGCACCATAAGTGTCAATTTAGGGATATTTCGTTGTATTTTATAGGAGCATCCTTACAAATGCCGCCCCTCTGGAGCTTGCGTCTGGGAGTTTTTCTACACAGATGCCATCCGTACGGGATTCAAGAGGGGTTTGAAGTTTTCAAGGTCTCCGCGTCGTATCCGGTTCGGTTAGGAAACCGAACCTACCGGACCTGGGGACTGCAAGGGTTGTTTTTTCTAAAATTGACATCTATGGTTGCGCTAATTGATGCACAGGCTAACAGCCTATGCTACAAGGGGTTCCCTGCGAATCAATAGCAAGGATTTGCATTGAAAATAAGTTTCCAAACTATAAAACTATGGTGAACCCAATAAATAAGTATACATTTTCTGATATTTTAGGTATACTCTCG
>JAPOZO010000074.1 GCA_026706025.1 Candidatus Poribacteria bacterium | reverse complement strand
ACGTTGGGTATACGCTTCTCACAAGCCCAAGTCTTTAGACTTGGGTAGTTGACCTGCCGTGTAGGATTAATACCTTATCCATACGCCATTTCCGGGTGTTTGCCGAGGACGCGAAGTAGCCGTTCATCAGCACCTTCTAAGACGTAATCAGGCATACGATAGTTGAGGTAGGGCCAGAACCGCTGTGCGACGAAGCGTTGTCCATAGACTTGGTGGAAGAGATAACGCACCCGATCGGTCTGGTTCGGTGCACCGCGATGCCACGTCTGCCCGTTGAGCAGATAGAGATCCCCGGCTTTCATGAGGAGCGAAACGGGTTCTTTACCCTCAAACGTCGGATGTTCTGGGTCATCGGGTTGTCTGCCAGAGTAGTGGCTGCCCGGAACGAATTGAGACGGTCCGTATTTGACTTCATCTTGGTCGCTCAACGCGATTTGCACGGACATACGCAGCACTGGCATCCGCAGTCTTGGGTCGTGCCGGTCCATTTCGGGTGTGATTGGGAATTCCACACCATCATCAATGTGAAATCGGTTAATACCTAAATCTTTTCGGTTCAAGATACATCCTTGGGCAATACAATGGCAGTGTTCACCAAGCACAGTTTCAGCGATGCCGATAATTGGCTCACGCACGAGCAGGTCTCGGAACATGAGGTCGCATTCAAAAAGGCGGTGTACGACGATCGGATCTTTGCCGTCTTGCCGGGAGCCTTTGACATTCCGCATTTGCACGAAGTACGGCTCAGCGAAAATTTCGTCAACACGCGCAACGATGCCTTCACACGTCTCGCGTGAGAGCACATTTCGGACAATCGTCACACCGTTTTGGTAGAAGTCTTCCAGAACGGCATTCAAGGTGTCCGGTGGTAGCGGTTCTGCAGGAAGTGTCTGTTCTTTTGCCATATTTCTGAATCCTATTGCTTTATCCAGTTTTAATTTTACGGTCGGTTCGTAGTAGTGCGATTGATCGCACGTCCACAAGTCAACAACGGGCAATGAATTGCCCTACTACGAACCAGATTTACTTCTAATTTCAAAATAGAATGAACACTGTCCGGAGATTCATCGCATGCCCACACGTCAACAACGGGCAATGAATCGCCCTACTACGAACCAGATTTACTTCTAATTTCAAAATAGAATGAACACTATTCGTATACCTTGACAATCAGTGGAAGCGTTTCGCGCTGTTTACCGAGTTCAGCACGGACCCCGTTTGGATTCAAAACTGTTATTGTTCCTGTGATGTCGTGAAGCGAGTAATCGCTCTTCGGTTGCGTGAATTCGATAGCGCCACGGTCGCGGTTGTCTTCAATGAAACAGTTGATGAAGTCGATGCCACCCATTGTCCGAACTATGTCCGGTTGCGGTAAAGATAATGAAATCGGGAACGATTCGCCGCCGAACTGCGGATCGCTGGCAGCATTAATCACATTACAATTCGTAAAGGTTACGCGTGCGCCTTTCAAAGACTTTTCCTGAACCTTAATGCCGTAACCGACAGTACTGTCGACTGTGCAGTTATCGAATTCGATGCTGCCCCCTGGTCCATCGTCTCCAATTTTCGTTACACGGATACCTGTTCCGTGCTGACTACTCACGTGGCAATTTTCAAAGCGGAGCGTCACGTCCTCAGATTCGCTAGATGTATGTGCTAAGAACACTTCAATGCCGTCCCCGACGTTATCGACAAACTTGCATCCAGAAAACACTACATTTTTTATCCGTTGATCGCTTTTGTCAGGTTCGATGTCTACGCCCGATGCCGGTGGGGTTCCCCATGTGTTTGAAAACTCACAGTTTTCGACTTTAAGATTTACAGCACTAATTACACTGATGCCCTGCCGGTAATGGTTATCGCAGACGATGTCGCGTAGGACCACATTTTCAGAGGCTCGACGTTCCTTACCACCGTCAACATAGATGCCGTCGCCGCCACTATCTTTGAGCGTCAGACCCGACACATTCACGTTTTTACTCCCACGGATTGATAACGTCATCCGCCATTCCGCTTTTGAGTACTGTCCATACCAGCGGTGCCAGTCGAGTTGTTCAAGCACAAGCCCTGATATATAATCCTGTTTCCACATACGGAAAGTTGCGCCGTATCCACGGATCGTGAGGTTTTCGATATCTTGTGCGGTGAACATCGAGTCGCCTCCGCCACGATATTCACCCCGTTTTGCAGAGACGACTGTCCCGGGTTCAAAAATTAACTCCTGATTTCCGGCAAGTCTGATGGGTCGGACGATCCAGTCGGCGCGCATATTTGGAACAACGACCCGTTTCGCGCCGGAGTCAATGGCTGCTTGCAGGGTTTCTGTCGCGTCTTCTGGATTGAACCCCCACCATGCGGCGTTGGCGACTGGGCTTTTTCCAGACTGAACATCGGCGATCGCTTCAAGGCTTTTCACGGTAACATCACCTCATCTTGTTCAATATCGTGAAATTTTGGGTTTCGCTATGCTCTATCCAACGGACTTTTTCAGGTGTATTTTAAGGAACTTCACGGATAGAATTCCAATCAATTACCGCGACCCACAAATTTTCTTCGTCTGAATACTGTACTATACCGTCAACTTCCAATTCCTCACTGTAAAAGACGAGGCGTTGGCTGTCTCGCAGCGCAATTTTTTGACAGGCAAGGTCCGTTAGAGTTCCAGCACAATTTAAGCGCAACCTACCTTTCATATCTGCATTATGAAAGTCAGCAAAAACTCTTGATTTCTTCATCATTTTCCTCCCCGTATAGGGTTTAGAATCATTGGTGTAAGAAGATTGCTAATTTGTTCGGGTGTAAGTCCGGTTAAAGTGGCATGATACAAGCTTCTACCAAAAGTTCGTATAACATCACCAATTTTTCGGATTTCACCTACTGTTGTTACACCAATTTGCCTATGGGGGATAGCGCGAGAAAGTTCAACGATTGTTACACCTTCAGAACTTTCTACCGACACACCAGTAATTCCACTCGGGTGTGTTCCTATGCCGCGTCGAATATCCTCTATCCGGTTTCGACCTCCCCTGACAACAAGGGCTTCGTCAGAAACCCTGACAGAGTAGTCAGCAAAACGAGAGTTCTTGACCATCAACTGTAAACCCTTTGTGATGCAATCTACTTTTTTAGCGGCAACCGATTGATACCTGTTATCAACTCCCTTACCGAATCAACCTATGATGCGAACGTCTTCTCATCGTCAAGAACTATCAATTCAAACCATGTATTGATGTCTGTACGTTCTGGCGCGATCTTGTTGAGCATCCTCGTCATTCGCTCCCTCAAGTGTTCATCTGTAGGAGCCATCTCGCGCATCCATTCGTTGTAGGTTTCGATATCCGCTTCGCTTTTCGGATAATCTGCCTTTAACCACGCTTCAATGTCTGCATCAGTCAACAATGTCTTCAGTGCTTCAGTGAATTCTGCAGCAGAGACTCCGAGGAAATCGAATGCCCTCCGATCAAATCCGGAGTTCTCGCCGTAGACATATTCCCCCAGTGTGTTGTTATGAGATGCACGACCTTTATCAATCAACCGCGCGAGTTGAACCATCCCGTAGACATCGGTATTATAAGGGCTGCGTGGCGCGCGGCGATTGAGGTCGATGATACCGAAACTCAGTTGATCGTCCAAGTCCTGCAGTGCAACCCACGTGTTGATGTCTGTCCGACTCGGATCTATCTCTTGGATACGCGCGTTGAATCGTTCCTGTGACGCTTCATTGGGTCCGTAGTTTACCAACGTTTCGTTGAAAGTATCAATTTCGTCCTGCGATTTACCACAGTTTTCGAGTACCCATGCGCCGATTTCGAGATTGTTCGGGTTGTTCACGGCAGCTTCTTGAAAATCTGCGGCTGAGATACCGAGGAAAGTTAAGATACGGACATCTTGCCCGGAATCGTCGCCGTATAGGTATTCCCCAATTTTCTCTGCACGCTGGGCGCGTGCTTTATCCGCCATACGTGCGACCCCGCAGATACCCGCAATATCTGTAGCGCGTGCGCTGCGGGGCGGACCCGCGGTGAGGTCAACCTGCCAGAAACTGCCCCAATCGTCGAGTTCCATCGACTGTAGCACCGTTGTAATATCAGTTCTACCGGGTGCGAAGCGAGCGAGCCGATCCTTCAAGCGTTGTTTATGCGCATCGGTATCGGGCAGTTGGCTAAGGGCAGCATCGTTAAACTCGGCAATCTCTGCTGCTGTCTTTCCACTTGTTTCAAGCACCCAGTGCCCGAGTGCGGTATCGTCGCGTTGTCCAGTGGCTTCGGCGAAAGCGTCCGCTGAAATCCCTAAGAATACTAAGACGCGTTGATCTAAACCGGAGCTCTCACCGTAGATATACTCACCGAGGGTCTCCTCGTTATGCGCGCGTGCCTTGTCTGTCATCCGTGCTGCCCCGACAATTCCGGCGACTCCGAGGTTTGAAGGGCGGCGCGGCGGTTGGCGTGTTAAATCCATAATTTGTGTCCTTTCAATTGAAAAATAAAGCATTAGGTCTTTTGTGTATATTGTATCCACATTTAAATGGATGTCAATAAAAAAGGTAATTAGTTGTCAGTACTCAGTTAAGCAACATCAAGAAGCAAATTTTAGGCTTTGAGGAAGATTGGAAGAAATGCTGTGTTCGCTACCTTCTTAGGGGAAATACCCAAGCAAAAACACTTCTTAATTTCCAACCTTCCCACTCATCTGAAGATCAGAAACATCAATTTAATATTCAAACTTGGTTAGGTAGGGACAATATCCGCTGATATTTCTCTTGACATTTTTCTCGGAAAATGCTATATTTATGCCAAAAGTGCATGGAGGCACGCGATGGGATTTCCTGTTTACGATTATCGGACAGATGTACGCAATGTGTTGGTGACACCGCAAATTCGTTCACGGTTCTTAAAGATGGAGCCTGGGCAGAGTGCTCAACTCCATAGCCACGACTTAGGGCATGAGATTTTCCTGATTCTGGAAGGGCGCGTCGAATTTGAGATTGATGGTGAAACCGAAGAGTTGGGACCGGGGCAGATGTGTGTCGCTTTGGTAGATCAACCGCATACGGTGCGCGTTCTGGGTGATGAACCGATGACGATGTATTTGTCCGTCACGCCACATATCCACCCGACGCACACACCGCGTACAGCAGATGGCGAGCGGCTCCCACATAATTTCGTGCCTGCTCACGCTTACGATGTTGAGCCGGATATGCAGGTGTCCGTATCGGAACTCGTTGCGCGCCAGAACCATGCCTCAGAATTGCTTGCAGAACTGACACAAACGTGCGCAGCCGTCCAGCAAGAGATGGGGAATCAACTCAAAACCGCGCTCGCTGAAGGTGATGCGGCTGCTGCGGCTGCAGCGCGCAAAGCGATGTGGGAAGCACTCTATCCGGTTTACAAAGCGACTGCTGAATTAGCCGATGTTTGGAACGCGCTTGCACCACGTGTAGATGCGTAATTTGTTTTTAATTTGTTTTATGTCTAAGGTTTATGGTATACTTTAAGATAATAAGGTATGTTCACCCGATTGGCGAAAATTGTCTATTTTAAACTTTAAACCGAATTTAATTTGACAACGTTATAACATTAGGGTAAACTTACCTTTTAAGGAAACCTCGTTTAAGCGAACCACCTTTGTGCCTTTAGCAAAAACATACCACTCTGGGGGATATCCCATATTCGCGAACGAGGAGCTGACCTCTATACCGCTATGGTAAAGAAAACGTCACAATATTAATGAATTATAAGGAGTGTCTTATGAAAGACCAGCTTTTTAATAGGAAAGCCCTGTTTTCCTTATTAGCTGTTGTAATGTGTTTAGGATTTACAGCCATGAGTTACGGCCAAGCCGTCGTTTCTGTGGATCCTGCTACAGTTGAATCCCCGGCTGCTGGGGAGCAACTCATGGTGAATATTAACATAATGGGTGGGGCAGGTGTATTAGGATATGAAGTTGACATATCTTATGATCCGACCGCACTCAGTTTTGTTGGAAGTGCGAACGCGGATTACTTACCTGCCGGTTCATTTGCGACACAACCTATAGAATCTGAAGGTGGTGTTAAAATTTCGGCGGCCTCTCTGACCGGTGCCGCACCAGGGGCAGATGGCACACTTGCCACGGTAACTTTTGAAGTCGTTGAGGCAAAAGCATCCACAATCGGTATAACGAACGTTATCCTCGCTGGTGCCAATAATACTACAGTTGAAACTACAACTGCAGATGGTATGGTGACTGTCCCTGCTGCTGAGGAACCCGCAGAAGAACCTGCCGAGGAACCTGCTGAAGAACCCGCAGAAGAACCTGCTGAAGAACCCGCAGAAGAACCTGCTGAAGAACCTGCCGAGGAACCCGCAGAAGAACCTGCTGAAGAACCCGCAGAAGAACCTGCCGAGGAACCCGCAGAAGAACCTGCCGAGGAACCCGCAGAAGAACCTGCTGAAGAACCCGCAGAAGAACCTGCCGAGGAACCCGCAGAAGAACCTGCCGAGGAACCCGCAGAAGAACCTGCTGAAGAACCCGCAGAAGAACCTGCTGAAGAACCCGTCAAAATGCCGGTTAGCCAGATGTTCGAGATTAAACTCACGAACCTCACTGTGGGTGAACACGGTGTCAGTGGACAAACTTTCTCACCTGCGATCTTTGCGGCACATCCTGCCGGTGTTAAACTTGCTGTCCCCGGTGAACCCGCAAGTCCAGCGATTGTTGCAATGGCTGAGGGTGGAGATATCTCAGGTCTCGTCGCACTTGCCCAGGGTGCTGGCGCAGATGTCGCGATAGCTATGAATGCTGATGGAACGCGCAGATATACGATGCCGGGTCAATCTACGACTGTTACCTTAACTGCTGACATGGTGAACTCTTCGCTGTCTGTCGGTACAATGTTAGTCTCAACCAATGATGCGTTCATCGCAGCGATTGACGTGCCACTGTTTGATGCAGACGGCATGCCTGTTACTGCCACCATCGACTTAATGGCTTACGATGCTGGTAGTGAAGATAACACAGAGATGGCTTCTGATATTCCAGGCCCGCTCGGTTTAGATCCTGAAGTTGATCCTGCAGGCAGTAACGCACGCGTCCCGACCGAAGGTGGCGTGATTATGGCGCACGAAGGTATCCAAGGTGGTGCTGATGTTAGTGATGCGTTTGCATGGACAGAACCGACAGCAATGCTCATGATCACACCGGTTGACGCACCTGCAGAGCCAGTTGTTGAAGAGCCAGTTGTTGAAGAGCCAGTCGTTGAAGAACCAGTCGTTGAAGAACCGGAACCGGTTGTCGAAGAACCAACAGTAACTGAAGGTCCTGGTTTTGATGTGACACTCGCCCCCGGCTTGAACATGATTTCTCTCCCCTTGATGCCAGAAACACCTTACACCGCGAAATCGTTGGCAGCAATGCTCAACGCAACAATCGTCGTCCAACTCGATGCCGCAACGCAGAGTTTCGTCGGTTATACTGTTGCTGAAGAAGGTGACGGTTTTGGTATCGAGGGTGGCATGGGTTACATCGTCAATACGCCTGCTGGCGGTACGGTGAAATTCACCGGTAAGGCGTGGGATAACCAACCTGCCGTTGAAGAACCTGTCGTCGAGGAACCCGTTGTCGAGGAACCCGCTGTTGAAGAACCGGTTGTCGAGGAACCCGTTGTTGAAGAACCGGTTGTTGAGGAACCTGCAGCCGAAGAACCTGCTGCTGAAGAGGTTGCTGAAGAACCCGCAGCCGAAGAACCCGCAGCTGAAGAGGAAGTTGCTGAAGAACCCGCAGCCGAAGAACCCGCAGCTGAAGAAGAAGAGGTTGCTG
>JAPOZO010000073.1 GCA_026706025.1 Candidatus Poribacteria bacterium | reverse complement strand
ACCTTTCAAACAAGAATGACATTACGCCTTCATTGGACGAAAACAAGGAAACTAACAGTTTATGCTACAAAGATGTCTATTTATTTTTGGGTTTCACTATAGTTTGCGTCTCCGCAACCACAATCTGGAAGATTATGCTACAGAGATGGCAACTTGCGTTATTTGTAAAGCGTTTCAGATAGTTTCTCGCCATTTTCGTAGACCACGACCCGCGTTTCTCCAAAGACTCGAACCCCTTCTCGTTCCAAGTCAATCACCATGCCACGAGCGTAGGGTTGATCGACCTCAATACGTTCACCGGAATCATCAATGATAACAATTCTGACGTGATGTGACAATGCCCCTTCTTCGCTGACGTAGTGCTTGAAAGTTAGCAATCTACCGACGTTTTCAGGCAATTCCTGTCCACTAATTTCGAGGAGGATCAGGTCTCCGGTTCTTACCATCACGTTGCGTGGAGGTTTGTGGGCAATAATTGCGCCTTCAGGGATTTTGGGGTGCGAACTATATTGGGTTTCAACATTTAGTCCTGCTGCTTCTAAGGCAACAAGCACATCAGCAGCGGGTTGACCTTCAAAATCCGGGAGTTGCATGAGTTGTGGTGTCGGCCCGAGGCTCACTAAGAGGTTAACGGCACTGCCGCGTTGTTGACCTCCGCCCTCTGGCGGGGTTTGCGCGATGACTGTATCTTGTAGATAGGTTTCAGAGTAGACGGTCGCGACCCGATTTCGACGAAAACCCGCAGCCCTAAGCGTATCAAAAGCAGCATCCTGTGATTTACCGATAACAGAGGGGACAGGTGCTAACTTCGCCCCTATACTGACCGTGATTGTAACAGGTTGGTAAGATTTGACTCTAAAGTTCGCCACAGGATCTTGCGCAACGATTTCGCCTTTTGGTGCATTGCTACTCGCCTCCTGAATATCCTTCGCGGGCCGAAGCCCTTCTTTATCAAGAATACGGACAGCTTCATAGTAGGTTTTGCCAATAAGGTTTGGCACCAAGACTTCTTCTGTCCGAACCCATTTCGGAATAATCACGAAAATGATGAGTACACCGCCTATACCGAACAGAATTAGGAAGTAGAGTGAAACTTTGACGGCGGCAAATAGGGTATTATTCAGGCTATTCATAATGATGTTGCAGCCAAAAGTTGTTCGCCTGTTTGTAATTGGTAACCGTTGATAAAATCGGACGCTTCCATAACTTTCTTGGTTGCGGGCTGAATTTTCAGTAATTGGAGCATCCCGTCTGCTGTTGCAACAAGCAGTTTTCGTTTTTCAACTATTTCAAGCACCCCTGAAGGCGCGTCGAGCGTCTGCGAAAGCGGCAGACAATCGACAATCTTCAATCGGAGATTGTTCCGAAAAAAGGTATACGCGCCGGGCCAGATCGCGGTGCCTCTGACGAGATTGTGAATCGTTGTCGCGGGTTGATTCCAGTCAATGTGTCCGATCTCCTTTGTCAGGCGTGGTGCGTGCGTCGCCTCGGCGTTGTTCTGAGGCGTTGCCGGGGGCGGTGCGCCTTCTGGCATCTCGGATAAGAGTCGGACAAGTTGATTTGCCCCAAGCTGCGCTAACTGTTCTGTTAATGTAAAAGCATTATCTTCATTTCGGATGCGGATACAACTTGTAGAAATAATATCGCCTGTATCCTCACCGGCATCCAATAACATAAGCGTCACGCCTATCTCGGTTTCACCGTTAATTAATGCCCATTGAATAGGTGCTGCACCTCTGTACTTCGGGAGCAGTGATGGGTGCAAATTGATCGTCCCACAGGGTGGAATATCCAAAACGGTCTGTGGTAGTAGTTGACCGAATGCGGCGACGACAATCACGTCTGGTGCGAGACGTTCAAGGCCAGACATGAAATCCGGTTTTCTCACCTTCTCAGGTTGGTAAACCGGTAGACTGTGCTCTGTTGCGACGATTTTAACAGGCGGTGGGTTGAGGCGTTTTCCGCGTCCACTTGGCCGGTCGGGTTGTGTGACAACACCAATGATTTCAAACTTGTGGGTGATCAGTTCTCTGAGTGCTGGCAGAGCAAACTCACTGGTCCCCATAAAAAGAATACGCATTTTGAGTGTAGTTTTCAGTTTTCGGTTATCAGTTTGAATTCAGAAACGGACCTGTAAGAGGGGTACCGCAAAACCGATGGCAGGATCGTTCGCCCATCTATTCAGTCTGTTGTTTAGTGAGTTTTGTCGTAATATCTCTTTATATCTTGCTGTATGTGGATCCGTTTTGGACAGACGAGCGATAGTTCCTTCAACAGGATCTTCCTCTTCGACCGGTGGTGCTTTCGGTTCTGGCACACGTGGTGCAGATCGATCAACATTGCGGGTGTGTAACCAATCCCAC
Organism: Candidatus Poribacteria bacterium; assembly: GCA_026706025.1. NCBI lineage: Bacteria > Candidatus Poribacteria > Candidatus Poribacteria bacterium. The sequence goes on along the minus strand of JAPOZO010000073.1, from coordinate 46,493 downwards.
ACGCCGATGAAGAGCGACAATGAGACAGCCCCAATCCCAACCACGCGATAGTCGCTCGGTGTCAATTCGGGTGCGAATATATTCTCACGATACATTTTTATCCCTCTAACGGCGAGATAACTGTGAATAGCAGTGAATGGTAGGGAACTCAACGTGATAATTTCAAACCGACGCAATGCACTTTCGCTGTAGTCGGCGTGGTCTTCGTGTTGTGCTGGAGGTTCTGGCTGAAACTGTGCTTTTGCGTGCGGTTGTGCGAAATAGAGAAAAGCTATGCTCATTAGAAATAATTGGGTGCGAAACTTGTACATGGATCCCTCCTTGGGTCAAAGACAACGTTGAGTTCTCACAATGATACTATTAATCTATGGATTTAGAAAACCGGGTCCCAAGTCAAGCCTGCTGGTCTTGATTACGGTGTCGGAACAGGTAAACAATCAGCATGCCTGCACCGATGCAGACAGAAATATCAGCGACGTTAAAGGTGGGCCAAAAGAGACCTTGGCTGACTATACCGAATTGAAGAAAATCAATAACTTCCCCCAAATAGAGGCGATCAATGAAATTTCCAACAGCACCGCCGAGTAGAAAACCTAACGAGACCTGCATCCAACGACTCTCCCGGAATCGGAGGTAATAGGAAAAAATGAAAACCAAAGCGACAATGGTAATGAGAATCAGCAAGACCCTATGCCCGGCGAGTACCCCGAAAGCCGCTCCAGTATTTCTATCGTGCCGAAGGTTGAAGAACCCGGGGATAATCGGGATTATCTCTGTTACCTGAGTAATGTGTTTCTGGACCAACCACTTAGTGCCCCAATCAAGTATCAACACGGGCACAGCCACATAAATCAAAAGCATAACATTTTGCCATGCGTTTTTTTTAGGATTTTGCATCGTATGCCCTCTTGACCTCCTCCCATTCCGCTTTTGCCTCGTCTTTTTTCCCATCGGAAGGTTGCAGAGTTTGTCCAATCAGAGACGAGTGCGAGTGCCAGTTTTCTTGAAAGATACTCTGGTCGCTGGTCATGCCTTCTATAGAAATGCGTCGATAAAAATGTTCGGCTAAAAAAGGAGTCAAGGGAGCGAATCGTTGTAGCAGTCCAGTCGTTATCTCTGAAAGTATACTTTGCGCCGCATGTAGGGTTGTAGTAGGACGAGATTCCATCGTGCGGCTATAAAAGCGAAGGTCGTCTTGACAAAAATCAGTTAACAGCGTCCACATTTCGTAGAAATTCTCGGCTTGATAAGCCAGTTGCACCTCTTGCAAAAGTTGCGCGGTAACAGTTATTGCCAGCGAATCAATTGGAAGTATTTTACCAGTAGCAGCGGTCTCCCCCAGAGCTTCAATATCTGTATGCGTAGGTGTGCGGGGGAAATCGACCTGAACTTCGCGTCCGTTAGCGGTGGTGAAACGTTGTTCATCTTTAGAGGCTTTCGCAGGTGCATCCTTTTGTTTCTTATCGCTCGCTTTTCCGGAATCACGTAGAAACGGGTAGAGGTACTCACTTATATCATCGAATAGTGCTTGGAGCTGCTGATATTGCCCGAGGTATCCCTCGGCAAGTTTCTCAAGTTGTTTGGAACTCACCTGTTTGGCTTCAATATTCGGTGCTATCGCGACAAGTCGGACCACATCGGCTGGATATTTATTAAGAAATGCGTCTTCAATCTGAATTTTGCCGCTAATTTTTGGTAGCGTTTTAAGCGTTAGTTGCTTAAAGGGTTGACTTTCTTTAATTGGGCGACTTCTACTAAGCGCAGCGGAGATGACGCTAATTTCGGCTAACCATTTTGTCCACTGAGAATCACCAATACCTGTTTGTGGTACAAACATGACGCTGGTGTGGCCCCCGAGCGGTTTCTTGAAGTCAGAGTTGTCAATGATTTGAAGCAGATTAGCAAAATGACTATCAATGAGGGTCGCCTCTTTGCGAAAATCGCTTGAGTTACAGTTTAAACAGCGGGTATCAGTGGGCAAGAGTTCTTCAATGCTGAGTCCGAACCAGAATTCAAAGCTGCGCTGGATAGAATTGCGGATTGCATTGAGTGTATTTTTATCAGTGAGAGGTTCATCACACTGGTCACAGAGCAGGATTGGCAGAGGCATTCCCCATTGACGCTGTGTTGAAACTTGTAATTCTCCGAAATTAAGGACGATATCTCGGACCTTGCCAATACGTTTATCTTGTATATCGCCATAATTATCCCAATATTCTTGAGCATTGAGAAGTTGATTGGTGGCATCATTTTTGGAAATAGAGAACACCCATTTTGAACAGGGTCGGAAAACGGCTAATTCCTTGCATCGGGGACAGTGGGGTGCGTGTATCTCGTCGTTATGTGTTTTTAGGAGGACCCCATATTTCTCCAATTGCGGGATAATAAATTTTTCTGCCTCAAAGAGATATAAACCACACAATTGCCCGGCTTCTTCAGTGAACCTTCCGGTTTCATCGAAAATAGGGGTAGCATTTATGTCTTCTAACACCCGTGCGATATTGTAACTGGGTTGATGATGTGCTGGGTTTAGCGGGATAACACCGGATTTTAAGAGAGACGTTGACTCGTCAGGAGTTTCTGTAATTAACGTTTCAGGGATGGGTGTAATCTTCAACTCCTTCGATGGAAAGAGCGGGTGCGCCACAGTGTATTGCGCGAGTTCAGTGGCTTTAATTTCCTTAATAGGTTTCGGCTCAGGCTGCCCGTTTGTGAGATGTTTACAAAAATATTCAAGCTGCGGTTCTGCAAAAAGGAGATATTCCTCTCCATGCTTAGTGAGGAGATAGGTAGCATCCTGAGTAATCCCGATTTCGACGGTACCGGCTACCTCCCAGAGATGTGGCATCCGGATGCAAAAGGAGACATTAATGCCAAATTCCTCCAACCCAAAATTGAAAGGGAACTTCACGTACCCGTTCAAAGCATGTGCAGATTTTTGTAGGAGATTCGCTTCATTGAGCGGTGCTGTGCACTTCGGACACCATGGACTGAGTTGTGGTAAATCGTGGAGATAATCGGAATCCCGTAGTCGGCTGATGAGAGCGATGAGTCGTGCTTCCTGTCGTGATTCAAGGGTTTTCTGAGAAGCATCCCAATCCGCAAAGATACCGAGTTGATAAAACTTCTGTTTTTGAACTTCTAATTCCTGTTTGTGGCGTGCGCGGCATCGCTTGCGTAGAACAGAGAGTTTGATCGGAGATTTGGATTTTGCCTCCGCGATAATGCGTTCCTCAATCCAAAGCGGATAGGTTTCCCATACGGGTACGTAGGTAACCTGATGTCCTTGCATTAACGACGCTTTGAGGAAGACATCTTGGCAAATTTTTCTACAAAGCGTGTCAAATGTGAGTGCATGAATGGAAGTGGGCGTTTCGCGAAGGACGTAGGTTTCGGTTTGAGGGGCGTGTTGCGGTTGTGTCGAACTTACTGGCGCGGTGCGCTGTGCAGTATTCGATTTTTTGTTTGCGAGGGGGAAAACATCAACGTTTGCCCAAACATCCAAGACGTTTTTTTCGCGGTTCCTATCCGCCAACTGGAGTTCCTCTTCTCGCTTCGTGGTTTTACCCCGTTTACGCGTCGTGTTTTTTGCAGGGGAGTTTCGCTTTTTCATATCTTCGTATTTTTGTCTCTGAACCATTTGTCAGTTTGACAGGGTTATGTTTTTCGTGCGAGTTACCTCTCAGTTTTTTACCGGATCAAGTGAGTCGGTATATCCTCTCATCTATCACCAGAGCATCCGCGCCAGAATCTGTAAAAGAATAATCAGTATAAAAGGCGAAATGTCAATACCAAAGCTCCGAGACACGGGTTCAAGTAGGTTCCGAATCGGGCTTAAAACTGGATCGACGATGCGACTTGTAAACCAATAGATTTGCCTGATGACTGCATTTTGTGTGCCGAAAACAAACCAAGAAAGCAAAGCGTTTGCGAAAACTACTAATGTGTAAAATTCAAGCAATCGAGCGATGAACCGAGCGAGGTTGTGTATAGGCATAGTTTCTATTATTGTAGGCTCCAATTATTATGCGTTACCGAGTTCTTTCGCTCGTTCTGTCGCAGCAAGAATAGCTTCTGTGAGTGTTGCCCGTAAGCCGCCGCATTCTAACGCGTGAAGTCCGGCGGCGGTTGTTCCGCCAGGTGTCGTAACACGATTCTTGAGTACCGCTGGATGTTCTTGCGTTTCGGCTAACATAGTAGCCGCACCTAACACAGTATGGATTGCGAGTTTTTGGGCATCCGCCCGAGCTATACCGACATGTACCGCTGCATCAGCGAGTGCTTCAATGAAGAGGGCAACATAAGCGGGTCCGCTGCCACTCACCCCTGTAACAGCATCAAGATGACGTTCATCCATAATTAGCGAGGTGCCACAAGCGTTGAAAATTTCCTGTGAGATTTCAAGATGTGTCTCATTCACTGCAGTGCCAGCGGTTAGTACCGATATTGCAGCCCCGACCGCTGCCGAGATGTTTGGCATCACCCGAACAATCGGTGGTGCAGTCTGAAAATAAGCCTCAAGTGTTGTGGTGGTAACACCCGCTGCGATGCTTATGAGCCACTGTGGTGCCGATAAACTGTGCGCAATCTGTGGTAGAATACTTGGGACAGCTGCTGGTGGTACTGCACAGAAGATAACATCTGTTTTTTTTACTAAGTTAGCAATATCACCGGCATCGCTGGTGCCTTTTTCCTTGCAAAGCTGCTCGACGAGGGTACTATCAAGGTCGGTAACCCAAATGTGTTTTGCGGGGAATACGACATCAGCAATACTGCGAGCGACAATACCGCCCATCTTTCCAACGCCTATGACACCTAATCGAAGGTTTTTAATTATTCCTTGCGGTTCGCTCAGATAGGTTTCGCTCATGATATGCCCTTCCGTAGAACTGAAAAAACGCCCAAGCAATACACAGAAATCCCCAAGCAAAAACACCCCTCCATTTCATTTCGGGCTACGGTTTCGCTGGTATTTTACTAACGACTGACAACTGACGGCTATTCCACTGTAGGCTCAAAGATCGCCCTACCAATCCGAACGAGATTTGCCCCCTCTTCTATAGCGACCTCAAAGTCGTTTGTCATTCCCATAGAGAGGTATTGCATAGTAACCCCGGGGAATCCTTCGGCTTCTACCTTCGCAGCAAGGGACCTTAGTAAAGCAAAAGCAGGACGGTTTGCGTCCGGTGAAGGACTCAACTGTCCCATTGTCATTAAACCGATAATATTTGCTGTCGGATATGCCTGCGCGTCCGCCATGAACGCCAGCAAATCCTCCGAGTTTAAGCCGTATTTACTTGTCTCGCGAGTCGTGTTTACCTGAATGAGAACCTTCATTCGTCGTGCTTGCGCTTCGGATCGGCGCGCTATCTCTGCTAAAAGCCGCAAACTGTCAACCGAATGAATCAAGGAAAACATATCAAGCGCTGCTTTAACCTTATTCCTTTGTAGATGCCCAACGAGATGCCATCGGCATGTTTTATCAGCGGGACCGGAACTGGCAGCATCCACAATAGAATTGACTGCTGCGTACTTTTGTTGCGCTTCTTGAACTCGGTTTTCACCGATGTTTGTAACACCTGCAGTGAGAACCGCCTGCATCTCCGGTACTGAACGTCCTTTTGTAACAGCAACAAGTTCTACTGCATCCGGTGTGCGGTGACTCCGTTCTGCTGCGCGGGCGATACGTTCGTTGATGCTGAAGAGATTACTGGCAACGGAATTCAATTTTTCGATTCCAAAATTGGTTCAATGAATTAAAAAGGCTCTTCAGACTTCAGGATCGTCTACTGATTGCGTATCTGGATTTAAGGACTTGTTTGTTGTATGAAAGAGAATACCAATAACAGCGACTAAGACAGCAACACTCATAATACCGATCCCGACCGTTATTGTATATGTTGCCTCTGTATAAATCTGTGTGACCTGGACCGCGGTCTTGCTTTCCGCCAAAACCCCCTGATACTTGTTAGGATGGGTTCCACCGCGTACGATAAAAATCAACCCAATAAAACCTATAACAATAGACAACGTTACAAAAAGCGCGCGCATTTACGATTCCTTGGGTATCTACCCAATTGTCGTCTAACAACAAACTTAAGAAATTATTGGACCTAACAAGCTGGAACATATAGGGAAATAACGCTACAAATTGTCGTGAGGTTACGGCTGCGGGCAGTGCTGGAACTACAATCATCCAATTCGCGATATTTATACATTTAATAATACCATATTTTTACAAGGAATGCAAATTTTTCGGTTGTCGATTGCGAGTAGTCGGAAACCATCAACTGTCGGTAAAAATAGTTCTGGGAAGAAAGTGAACGGCTGTGTTTTAGAAGTGAGGAATTTAGTTTTTGCTGTTGAGCCTAATAAATGAAAGCATTCTGCCTGTTTGTCCGTGCTCAGCGCGATGCGAATAAAAAAGATCTGTGCGACAGGCGGTACAAAATGGCGATACTGAAATGGCGGCGGTGGGGACACCTATTTCAACCAATTGATTAACATTAGCCGATTGTAGGTTCAGGTTTGTGCCGCTGCGGACGGTGCCGCCGAAGTGGTCGGTAAATTGGGTAAGCAGCTCCGTGCTGACGGTATAACAACACTGCTGGATGGATGGACCTAAATGGATTTGGCAGTTTGCAGCAACTGTTCCAAATAGCGTCTTCATCCGGGCGAGGGTGTTTACTGCTATCCGTGCGAGCGTGCCCCGCCACCCTGCATGGGCAATACCGATCGCGGGCGTTTCGACATCTAATACGAAAATGGGGACACAATCAGCGGTGAAAATGCCTAAGGCTACTTCGCACTGAGCAGTGACGAGTGCATCCGCTTCTGGAGGTTGCGTCCCGGTTGCCGGTGGTAGGTTAGCTCCATCAATAATATCGGTGCCGTGAACCTGACGACAGTAACGCAGCGCCGTTAAACCGGTTTTCTGGAAGAGCATCTTCCTGTTGGCTGCAACTGCGTTGGGATCATCACCGACGTGTTCGGCAAGATTCAAGGAGGCGTAAGGGCTGCGACTGATCCCACCGTGGCGTAGACTCACGCCAGCGGTGACGATACCTGTTGCCTCAAGTTCCTGAATTGCGTGATAAATCTTCACGGTTTGTAATCTTCTCTTGGTGGGCTAAAGATGTCAAGTGCAACGGCGGGTTCATCAAAAGCCTTTGCGCTGTGTTTCACATTGGACGGAATGAGGTAGGCATCCCCTTTTTTTAGGATCTGGGACTCTCCATCAATGGTTAATTCAAATGTTCCTTCAAGGACCATTCCCATCTGTTCATGGGGATGGCTATGTTCAGCGACAACACTATGCGGTTTCAAATTAACGAAAGACATCATCAGTTTTTCGCCGTGAAGGGTGCGGATGCTGGCTCCGTCAAAAACTTTTTTTTCGGGTTGTTCGTCAATCACAAAAAAAGGCATTAAGTGCGGGTGCCTCCTCTTTTTTACTGCTTGCGCGGCTTGCTATCTCGCTGTCGACTGGATACTCGTCCATTATGGAAACGGCACATCGGGTGTGACAGGCTCAACGTAAAGTAACCGCTTACAACTTGAGCAGTAAACCGGTTTCTCATATTTTTGTGCTTCCTTCAGCGTCTGCGGTTGAATAGCGATGCGGCAGGTGCCGCAAGTGCCGTCTTTACCTAAGGCGATAAAACCACTTTTCACGCGTGCTCTGCCAGATTCGCTTGCCAGTTGTGCTTTTATCCACCGGTGATATTCGTCTCTGCGCACTTTATCGATTTTGGGAAGAAACGCCTTTCGCTGCTTTAACTTTTCACCGCGTTCTGTTTCTAAGGTACGCAGTTCCTGTCGGAATTGCTCGGTTTCGGTGGCGGTTTTTTCCTTTTCCTGATTTATCTCAGCATCCAGTTCTGCCAATTCTTTTTTTAACCGATCACTCTCTTCCATGAGAACGAGGATAGCGTCTTCTGCCTCATCGTCTTGTTCGTCAAGGAATTCGATCTGTCGATCGAGGGCAGTATAGGCTTCATTAGATGTGACAGTCCGCTGTTCGGTTTGATATTTTTCGCGTTGTACAGCGTTCATTTCAATTTCAGCGGTTCTGGCGCGCTGCGCTTTTTCTGCTTCCGCGAGTTCTTCCGATTTTGCTGCGATGTCCGCTTCATATTTAGCGACCCCTGCCTCTAATTGCTCAATCTGGCGTGGGATGGTTTGAAGTTTTTGTTGGATTGACAATAGTTCCGAGTCGCGTTCTTGTAATTGGTAAAGTAGCGCGAGTTGTTGCCGCAAAGACTCGTTAGCCATACACTTCTTGCTCCTTTTCAACGAGGTAGGCGAAAAAAATGCCGAGTTGATACAAAATGAAGAGCGGTATTGCCATCAACAGCATCGACCATGGATCTGCCGGTGTCAGCAGTGCCGAAATCACACAAATACCCAATAAAGCATAGTTTTGCTTTTCACGAAAGCCGCGTGCGTTAATCACACCGATACGGGACAGGAATGCCATCACTATCGGTAACTCAAAAGCGATCCCGAAGCCTAAGATTAACTTCGTTACAAGGCTTAGATAATTTTCCAAGTCCCACATATTCGGCATCTCTGGAAACAGCTGTGCGGAGAACTGTAGGACTACCGGGACGACAATAAAGTAGGCGAAAACAGCACCGATAGTGAAAAATGCGACGATGATAAGAAAAAGCGGCACAGCGAATCGCTTTTCCTCACGATTCAACGCGGGAAAAATGAATGCCCAGACCTGATAAATGATTATTGGCAATGCGAGCAAAATACCGGCAGTAACCCCCAATTTCAGGAACGCCATGATACCTTCTAAGGGTCCGACTTTCATGAGTACGGCATCGATACTGGAAGATCCAGCACGCAAAGTGACGGCAAGAAACCCGAATATTGAGCCATCACCGCCGACTGTGGTATCAATAGCATTGGCAATCAGTGTGTTCATAGATGTCCGCAACGGGAACATAATAACCTTCTCAATGGGTTTACTAAAGGATAGACACAACACTGTAAAAGCACCGATTGCGATTGCAGCGATGATGATTCGCCGCCGGAGTTCCTCCAGATGTTCCCAGAAGGTCATTGCGACATCGTTAGATTCCTTAGCTTCCATAGTGTATTCCGCTCGCGTTATGAGGCTTTCGGGGGTTTGATGTTCGGTTCCGGGTCCTTATCAATTTCATCGGCTGCCTTTGTGAGTTCATCTTGGATCTCGGTACCGGCACTCTTAAATTCCCGAATCGCTTTCCCGAGTGAACGCCCCATTTCCGGTAATTTTTGGGGTCCGAAAATGACGAGCGCGACCACAAGGATTATAAATATTTCTATTCCGCCTATTCCGCCCATGTGCTTGATGCCTCCTTCAACAAAATTTGGCAATTTGCTGCTATCTAAAGTATAGCATAAAATAGACGTATTGGCAATTAATTTTTTATAAGTTGTCGGTTATCAGTTTTCAGTTGTCAGTAAGAATGGTTACCGGTTCTCGGTTGTTGAATCAAGATTTTTGGGCTTAATGGGAAAATGACGGTGTATGAAATTTCATAGTATTTCACAGTAAGGATCCGAAAAGTTTGTGTAAGGACCGCTACGAAGCAAGGTGTGGTGTAGGTTTTTACGGTGTTGCTAAGCGTATCGATTTTTTTCATACCTATGAAATTATGATTTTAAGGTGCTGGTCGTTTTGCTTACGAACGCAGTGTTGGTGTGGGTTTACGGGCGTTTCTGTTTTTGGCACTTAAAATGTGTTACTATGAAATTTTTGTTGATTGGTCTAAGGTTATCGGAATGTGGTTGTCTCGCCTGTTGTTATCTGGGTCGGATGTGGTCCACTCCACAATAACTAAAGAGGGGTTTGGTTAAGTGGCGTGTCTCTTGACTGCTAACTGTGTACGAATTGGTCTGAATGCAGGTCGCATGAATCAACGGTATGAAGGTTCCCTATGGGCATTCCCCGGGGCGTGTACGCCGCAAAACCGAACCTACCGGCCTGGGGCCGCGCCAGTTATTTTTTCTAAAATTGACACTAATGGTGCGGTTCCAAACCGCCCCATAGGTGTCAATTTAGGGATATTTCTCGTTATTTCGTAGTAGCATCGCTACAAATGCTGCAGAAACACCCAAGCAAAAACCCCCTCTGGGGCTTAGGTCTTTGGGCGATGCACATTTCTACACAAATGCTGCAGAAACACCCAAGCAAATAAACCCTACGGGACTGAAGAGGTTTTGAAGCATTCAAGGTTTCTGCGTAGGATCCGGTTCGGTTGGGAAACCGAACCTACCGGACCTGGGGAAACGAGACGGTTGTTGTTCTAAAATTGACCCTTATGGTGCGGTTCCAAACCGCCCCTACTGGACCTGAGGGAAATCGGGATTACCGATTTAAACACTTAAACTTCATGAAACCCTGAAGAAACACCCAAGCAAAAACCCTGCAATGATTATACGGAAAACGTTTGAATTCTTTCACTCAACATGCTATGATATTAGCGACGTGGAAAGAAGGTATCAATTCCGGCTTCAATGTCTTCTATGGGATGTCCGTATTGTTGCTGATAACTTTCGTGGGTGCCATGCTCTGTTTCAGTTAACTCGGTGAGCGGAAAGACGATCGTTTCCTTACTGCGCTTGCCAGATTCGCCCATTGCGATGTTCATCTCTTGGTCCTGTCTACCGAGCACTGCGCCATATTCGGGTTCCGAATCGTTAAGTACAGCCGTGGCGATACTGAGCAGTTCATCTGCGACTGCGATCTGCCCCTCAGAAAGAGGGTAGTTCTTAAGTGGGTTTTCCCAAGTGACAGTCTTGTCTGGTAGTTCCAATGAGATATTCTCAATGACGTTAGTCCCATCCACATCAATTGTGGTGCGCTTCGGCTTGTAAGCGATACCTTTTGCACCAGATTGTAGTTCATCGGCGGGTGTCACATAGATATCTTCACCGACGATAGTGCCTTTGCTACCGTCAATCTGCGAAATCCCGGTTTGCCCGCGTCCCAAGGAACGCGCATGGATGACATTGGAGTACACCATAAGGGCTGTTGCGTTGTTGTCAAACTCAATAAACCCGAGGCTCCACCTTTCGCTGGTATGATGACGTTTCATCCTGTCAATGATCGGAATTACAGGCGTTGTCTGGGTGATACCGAGTGCTGACTTCGGTTCGCCACCGGCACGGAGACGGAGCATACTCATGCCGTGATAACCGCCTTCATAAAAGATCCGGTAGATACGAGCGACCTCGCCGATCACATCTGCTCGGATCACCTCGGATAAAAACCGTTCGCGTGGTGCCCGATAATAGTTTTCGGCTATCTCAAGTTTGACATTATTCGCCTTGGCACTTTCAATCATCAGATCCGCTGTAGGGAGTGTGACAGCAATAGGGGTTTCACAGAGAATGTGAACGCCAGCATCCGCCATAAAGCATGCGATTGCGTGGTGGGCGACACCCGGTACGGTAATATCAACGACATCAAGTGCTTCACGGGCGACGAGATCACGGACATTGGTGTAAGGGGTCGCGCCGTATTCTTTGGCATAGCGGGTTGCGGTCTCTTCGTCTATATCGCAAATCGCGACGAGGTTGTAGACCTCTTTGAGTTTCGCAATAACGGGTAGATGCGCTCCGCCGCCGCGTCGTCCTGCGCCAACTAAAGCGATATTGAGTTTGGACATGGAAGTCTCCTTAATTATCAGAAGTACTCAGTTGTCAGTTTGTACTGAAAATATCATTTTTGGAAAATTGTGTCAACGAAAATAGTTATCGGTTTTCAGTTGTCAGTTATCAGTAGATAAACGTGAAGCGTCTATTGTCTGAACCAGAATTTGCCGGCCGGATTAAAGGAAAGGCATTTGTGAAATCCCGTTAAAGAAACATGTTAGCCGTCATCGTTAAAGAACTCCGTTGCTATACTAATATCAGCAAATACCGACGTATGCAGTTAGTGATTTTATGTGGATTCGCACTGCTGCTGTTCGTTGGAATAGTTGAATTCGATGCGAATCAGACGCTTGATGTCGGACAACAGGCTTATAAACTTTGTATGATCCTCGTGTTCATTGCCCAATTTTGGGTGCCAAGGCATGCGGTCGAGGCTTGGCATATAGATAAAAACGGAACGAACAGAGCCTTACTTACGTTGTCACCATTGGCAAGTTGGAAAATCTTGGCAGGTAAATTGAGTGCTATTGTACTTTGGGCAATATGGGGTATCTGGTTAACGATCCCGCTGTTTGCCCTTTCAAGTTATACAGGTGGTTTGGCGGTTTCGCAATTGGCGAAATGTGGTGTGGTATTACTGGTGAGCTGCATCTTTTTTGCCCTTATCGGCATCAGTTTTGCATTATGTAATCCTCCGACGCGGGCAAAAGGTTTAAGTTACGGGCTGGTCTTGTTATTAACCTTTCTGCCGTTAGTTCCGATTCCGTTATTTGACGCAATTCCGGTGTTAGATGTGCTAAGTCCGCTGTGTGTGGCATTGTCCATCTTGAGTGCGGATCCAACGCATCTGTGGCTGTGGAATATTGGACTGTTTTGTGCGTTGTCCGTGCTGATTTTTCCGATCTTGATTAGGTTTTGCCGTATCTGAAATTGTAGGTAAAGTAGTATTTTTGTAAGTGTGATTACAAACCGCGTTTATAAGATAACGGTTGTAGAAATTCCAATATATCCTGAAAAAAGATATGGCGAACACATCAAAATATTCCCCAAATCTCCAAGAAACACCGCAGACTGGACATCCCGGTGTCACCTTTCGCGCGATTCTGATCGGCATCATCCTCATTCCGCCGAATACTTATTTTATTATGGCGAACCATCTGCGTTACTGGAGTACGCTGCCGACAACGATGTCGCTGATTTACAACGTAGTGGTGACACTGGTAGTGCTAACGAGCCTGAATTTTCTGGTCAAATGGCTTCTGCCTCGCTTCGCGCTCCGACAGGGAGAATTGCTCACAATCTACGTCATTCTCTCAATCTCTTCGGCGATCGCGGGACACGACATGATGCAGACCGTTGTGCCTGTCATCCCAAACGGTTTCTGGTTTGCTACTGCCGAAAACGAATGGCAACAACTTTTTTGGCGGTATCTACCGAGTTGGATGACGCTCAGCGATTTGTCGGTCTTACAAGATTTTTACGATGGCGATACCACTTTTTATGCCACGCGGTATCTGGCGGCTTGGTGGGAACCGATTTTATGGTGGACGATCTTTCTGTCCGTGGTTATTTGGGTGATGATATGCATTGATCTATTGCTTCGGAAGCAGTGGATCGAACGCGAACGGCTGACCTACCCAATCGTCCGTTTGCCGATAGAGATGACGTACTCAGACGGACGGCTCTTTAAAAACAAGATGCTGTGGGCAGGCTTCGCGATTGCAGCAAGCATTGATCTGATTAACGGCATCCACGCGTTTTTTCCAACCTTCCCGGAGATCCCTGTCCGAAAGGCAGACCTTAGCATCTATTTCACTGAAAAGCCGTGGAGTGCGATAGGCTGGACACCTGTTTATATACTATCATTCGGCGTGGGACTTGCGTTTTTAATGCCGTTAGAGATGTCCTTTTCGCTTTGGTTCTTTTACCTGTTCTGGAAAGGCGAGCGCGTTTTGGGGAGTGCGATGGGGTTACAGGTTTTGCCGGGATTCCCCTACGATGGACCGCAAGGGGTCGGGGCGTATCTGGCGATTGCCTGTTTTGGGCTCTACGGTGGACGTAAACATTTCTATGCGATGTTTAGAAATTTGACTGGAAAGAGGGGTGCGAATCTTCCACCTGAAATGCAAGATACAACAGATTACCGGTGGCCGCTGGCAGGATTAATAGGTGGCGTTCTTTTTCTGTTTATTTTTTCAAACCGCGGGGGGATGGCAATTTGGATGATCGCGTTGTATTTTGCTATCTATTATCTTCTGGCGTTAGGCATTACACGAGTGCGCGCGGAGGTTGGACCGCCGACACACGAGATGTTTGTGGCAAACCCACGGCAGTTTATTTTAGACGCGCTCGGTTCACGTATGATTCCACCACAGAGTTTAACGATGATGTCGCTGTATTACGCGTTCAATCGTGGTTATCGCGCCCATCCGATGCCACACACGTTGGAAGCATTTAAACTCGTGGAAGTCGCAGATATGCGTGCGAGGCGAATGGTAGTCGCTCTAATGTGCGGTGTTGTTTTCGGTATTCTCGCTTCATTTTGGGCGTACCTTGTGGTTTCCTACAATATCGGTGCGAATCCTGGGTTGGGCAACGGCGGCTATAACAGACTCCGATCCTGGCTCTATTATCCGACAGAGACGAACATCCCTGCGGTAACATTTATGGGTGTAGGGTTTCTGTTTACAGGGTTGTTATGGTGGCTGCGCACGCGTTTTCCGATGTTTCCGTTCCATCCCACTGGTTATGCAGTAGCGAGTAGTATGTGGACCTTCGGTTGGCTCTGGTTTTCGGTTTTTATTAGTTGGGGAATCAAACACCTCATCTTACGGTTCGGTGGCATCCGTCTCTACCATCGAGTGTTACCGCTCTTTTTGGGACTAATTCTTGGGCAATTCGTCGTAGGCGGCACGTGGGTGCTAATCCGGCTTATCTGGGGTGTGTCGGTTTATTCGTTTTATCGTTAATTTATATTTATACAAAGAGGGACAAGCTAACAGCATATCCTACAAAAGAGGGCATCCGATCATCAGTATATCTATAAATATCCAGCGAACTCATCTCGGACGCGGATTTTATCTGCATCGTTGCCGAAGCCGAGACTGAACCAACCGTCATAACCACGATTATTTAATTGGGTAAACAGATCCGCAAAATCGATCGTGCCTTCGCCGGGAACGAGATGGATTTCATACTCGCCTGTATTGTCGTTGAGGCGGACCTGACCGATGTTCTCTACGCCGAAAGCGTCTAAGAAGCCTTGCCAGCCTTCAGGCACGAGATGTCCGTGTGCGACATTGAATGCCCACTTGAAATATGGGGAACGGATTTCGTCGAAAAACCAGTGCGTTTCGGCGACGTTATGGGGAATGTAGTGGATTTCGGCGTGTTCCGGTTCTCGGTTGTGGTTCTCAAAGAAGATGATTATTTCCGATTGCTCTGCCCGCGCGACCAATCGTTGGATGCGCTCAATCGCAGCGTCTCGGCGTTGGGCGACATCACCGAAATGATAACCGCCATGCCCGATGAGCCAACCGCAACCGAGCCGCTGCGCGAGTTCCAAATTCGCATAGAGATAACTGTCAACGGCTTCAGACATGAGGGGTACATATTCGGCGTTATTAATTGCGGAAGATGGATGGATGCCGATAGCTATTTCATGCCTTTCGCACAGGTCGCGCACTGTACTGACACGCGCTGTGTCAAACGCAGCAATGTCATTCGGGGGGACATCGGCTTGGAAATCGATATATCTGAATCCGTTTTCTGCCGCCCATTGGATCGATGCCTCAATCGGTTTATGTTTTGGTGCATCAAATCCGAAGCGTTTTCTCGTATCATTCTGCAAACTCTCTGCCCTCCCGCCGGTCGGTTTCCCACTTTCGGTGCGTTGCGAAGAGTTTGACCTCAAAGGGGCGTATCCTTGTAGAAAACGACCCATCAGACACAGTGGTTTTCTCTTCACCGTAGAGTTCCATAAATTCGGTGCCGTTGAGGGCATCCAATCCGGCAACATCTACCCCCATGTGAGCATGTTCATCTTCATTGACGAGAACAATGAGCCAGTCGCGTCCGGTTCTACGCGCGGTAATACTCACCCCACGCATCGATACAGGTGGGGATATATCGGTGCGCCCATCATCAATGAGGCGCGCTGTGACATACCGTTCGACGGGTGCCGTGAGAAAGGGTTGAAGTGCAGCGAGTTCGCTTGTTAAGGCGTAAAGCGATTTCCGAAACCCCTCCTTCCCCTCAGACTTCATATAACTGGATCCCCAATACAAGATGCCTCTCGCACCGTGTGTGATGCAAGCATACGCCATCAGGCGCGATTCAGGAAAGGTCGGAAACGCTGTGATGTCGGTGTCGCCATCATCCAAATCGCTCCATGTAAATCCCTGAAGCACCATCCACACAGGTCTGCCTTTGCCGACCTGTCGCCATCTGTCGGTTGCGTCAGCAACCCGTATGGCGGGACGACCACTTGCCCGAATTGGATAATCGTCGCACCCAGTGATGTCCACAACGTCAATGTATTGTCGGACAAATTTCAGATCGCTATCGCGCGCCTCGTTGATCCAAATCTGTCGATTGTAAGGATCAACACTGCGGATGAATTCGATAGCCTCTCGCATCTTGGGCATAATCTCTGCAGCACGCCCCTCAGAGTATTCGATAGCGAGGGGTGTCTGCATCCACCACTCTCCTTTATTCGGGAACACAGCCATCTGGTCTTGCTTCCAGAGCCCACTGTAGGCGGTGAACCCCCACACAACCTCATCTGGTCCCTCCCACACAGCGAGCGCGGGATGCGCTGCAAGGGTTCGGATACGCTCCTGAAATTCGGGAGTCGCACCCGACTGAAGTCCCAATGGAACCCACCCCATCATTCCGTGTGCGTGTGCACGATCAAATGCCTCTACACTACCACACATAACAAGGTTAACGCCCGATTCTGCCATATCTCTGAACGCGGCATCCTCGGCAGGGTGTTCATAAAACCCGATTGGAAATAGCCGCTGCCCATTATCCCGCGTGAGAAATCCATCACCATGTCCGTAGAGCGTATCGTTCATAGCGAACCTCCGTTTCGTACGTCCTCACTTTAACAGGTGGTTCTCCCACCATGCGACGTAATCCGCATCGCTTATATCGTCTGAGAGTCCACGTTTTTCCATGCCCTGCTTGAAACTCTCTGCCATGTTTTCGTCCCAATACGTCGTAATCTCTGAGGATTCAGGGATTTCACCCCTATCACCCGTTTCAGTCATCCATGCATCAAGCTGCGCGGCGAGTTCGCTTCGGACGGTTTCATAATGCGGATCGGTCGCGAGATTATTTATTTCATACGGGTCCGCCTCCAGATCATATAATTCTTCGGGCGGACGCGTCTGTTTCGTGAAATGTTGTTGTGCAGGCGACAATGCATCGTTGGCAGCCAAAAGCGGTATCAAGCTCCAGAGCGGATACTGCTGTTTCTTGTAACCGTTGAACTGCATGTAGGGACGTTCGGGATGGTAATTTCGGATTAACTTATAGCGATGTGTCCGGATGCATCGGATTCTGTCATCTGTTCCATCACACCGGTCGCGTGCTGCAAAAATAGCGTCGCGCGATGCTGCGCCTCCACCGAGGAAGATTTGTCCCTGCATGAAATCGGGAATTTCAACGCCAGTAAGCGAAAGCGTTGTTGGTGCGAAATCTACACCGCTGATGAGTTCGTCACTGACAATACCAGCATTAACCTGTCCGGGCCATCGGACAATGAGTGGGATATGGATGCCTCCATCATAGAGGAATTGCTTACAACGAATATGCGCACGTCCGTGGTCGCTCATGAAGAAGATAATCGTATTCTCTGCGAGTCCTTCATCCTCAAGTCTCTGGAGGATTTGCCCGACTTTCCTATCTAAAATCTGGATACTTTCGAGATAAAGTGCCCAATCTTTTCGGATGAGCGGATGATCAGGATAGTAAGGTGGTAATTCAACGTCCTCTGGTGGGATAGGACGCTCAGGGTCGGGTTTAAAGACGCGGTGTGTGTCTGGGATGTTGATTTGCGCGTAAAACGGTTGACCCTCAGGACGTTCGGTCCAATCAATGCCGTCAAAAGGCTGTTCACGTTGAAAGTTGAAATCGGTTTTTCCGGGTCGGTTGTAGGGCGGTCCTGGGCTATTGCAGGTGAAATATCCGGCTTCGCGGAAGCAATCGGTGATGAGTTTCATATCCGCTTGCAAGGGCTTATCACGATTGCTGCGATGGTTGTGTGCATCAAAGTGTGTCTGATAAGTACCCGTAATGAGCGCGGAGCGACTCGGTGAACAGACGGGGCATGTGACGAAAGCGTTGGTAAAACGCGTACCCTCCGCTGCGAGTCGGTCAATGTTCGGTGTTTTCACGGCAGGTGTGCCGTAACAGCCGAGGTCCGGGGAGAGATCTTCGCCATAAATCCAGAGGACATTTGGTTGTTTTGTGGCCATAATTACTCCATTTCAGAAATTTCTACCCAAGGCCCGACATTAGAATACCTTTAAAACTGCCATGAGAACGCCTATGGCGGCTAATCCAACGCCAATTGCCCACTTGATCGCTCCAACCCCGCTTTCAATTCGGTCAAGGCGGCTTTCGACGCTACCAAGACGATTTTCGACGCTACCAAGACGATTTTCGACGCTATCAAGACGATTTTCGACGCTGTCAAAGCGTTGTTCAACAGCCTTGAGATCAGCCTTATCAGTTTTCTCATCAATTTTGGCTTCCAAGCGATCCAACCGGACATGGATCTGTTTTAACGTATGAATGAGGAGTTCGTTAAAGTTGTTGTTATCAGACATTGGTTTTCCTCTGCGTTGCTATGATGTGCCGTTAACGTTGTCCACGACATATCGGTCACGGAAGAGCGTCTGGCGAAGCGGTGGCATTTCAGCAAGGAGTTTTGGATGCGGTTTGTAAACCTTGGCGAACCCACTGTCAATAGGACTATAGAGATTGAAAACAGCGATTCTGTCATTTTCTGTATTTGTCCACGGGTTTGCGCTGTGGGTGAGTGCCTCCGTGAAGAAGAGCAGTGAACCTGGGGGACACCCATAAGTCGTCCAAATATCAGACTTAGGGTTTTGAATATCAGGAGGTGCTGTATAGACGGATTTATGGCTGCCGGTCACTAAAAGTGTGCCGCCTTGTCCTTTTTTGACTTCGTTGAGTTCCCATACAATCCGGGTGTGTGGACTGTAGCCTTTGCCAGGGAAAGCGTTGTAGTAGTGGACATCACCGGGGAAGCGGAGCAGCCCGTTGCCGTTATGCGGTCCGAATCCGCCCATACCGAGTGAACGATAAAAAAGGCTCGTGCTCTCAACAGAAAAGCCGTAGCATTCCGGACTCGTTACAGCTGGATGTGCGGTGAACTCATTGAGCAGGGAAACAACAAGTGGATGATCAATCAGTTTCTGAAGGGGGCCTCCGACAGGACTCCGTTCATACTCTGGAATAGACTCAGGATCGTGGTGCAGACGGTATCCGAAATCGCGCATTTCTTTGAGTTCGGATCCGGTAAAGACCTCTGGCACCAGAAACCAACCGTGGGTATCAAAAGCGTATCGCTGTTCTGGGGTTAACGCTGGGATTGGCAAACCGTCAGCATTTTCGGTAGGGAATTCGCAGACATCGGGTGGCAACAGTGCCCCGAGCCATGGCTGCTGATTTTTGTCCGTCTGTTTTTCCATTTGATTCTCCTCGTGCCGTTAGACTTCTGCGGGATAGGCGGATGTGCGCTGCCCAAAATCTCCATTGATAACGTTGCCCCCTGCATAAGTTTCTCGAAAGAGCGTCTGTCGTTTGGGCGGCATTGCCTCAAGCAACTGCGGATGGGGCAGCCAATTCGACCAGCGGCTCGCCACGGTATTGTATAGATTTGAGATGCTAACCTGATCCGTGCCACGCGGTTGTATCTGTGTCTGCGTCATAGATTCTGTGAGCAGAAAGAGAGAACCCGGTGGGCATTGGTACGTTTCCCAGAGCGGTGAATCAAGACGCTGCACTGCCTCTGGTATCGGATATGCAGCTTTGTGGCTTCCGGTGATAAATCGGATACCGTTGGTTTCTGAAGTAACACCGGTCAATTCCCATATAGCGCGTGTCAACCCGCTCCAACCGCGTCCAGGTACACACCGGTAGAGATGAGAGTCCCCGGGTAAACGAAACAAACCGTTTCCTTTGTGGCGGATGGATTGGTTTTGAGATTCGGGTGCTGCGTTCCTGAAAGATAAAGTTGCTTCTTCGAGTCGAAATCCGTAGCAATCCTCACTTGCAGCAGGCGGATACGCCAAAAACTCGTTAAGTAGCCCGACAACAACGGGATGGTCAGCGAGTTTCTGGAGTGGTCCGCCGAGTGCGCCCCGTTCGGGTTCTGGAATATGCTCTGGCATCTCGTGCAGGCGTTGACAGAATTCGCGCATCTCGGCGATGTCAGCATCCGACAAGACGCTCGGAATTAGGAGCCAACCGTTGCGATCAAAATCATATTTCTGTTTCTGCGTCGGAATAGTAACAGGAACACCATCAGCGTTGGTGGTTGTCAATTCATCAGGCTCAACCTCAACGGCACTCCCCAAGTTTTTGTTAACAACAAAGGGTTTTCTCGTTGCGAGTTCTTTGTAAGCCATGAGAGGGTTTTCTCCGTTAAATATTACGTGGATGTGGCAGGGTTCATTAATTCTGGGTTTCTTCTAATACGCGAAACATGTGGTGCGCATAACTCACGGTTGAAATACCGACAAATACGAGTGCCAAACAGAGACTATAAAATTCTATATTGTTGGGTAAGTGGAGCATTATCGGTCGTAGTAGATAAAACATCACAGCAACAGATAAAAAGAAACTGGTGCATTTACCCCACAAATTAGATCGGGTAATCATCTTCGCCTTATATGCCAACACAGCATTGCCGAGGACGATCAAGACATCCCGGGTAACAACGGTAGCAAACGCCCAATGCGGGAACTCCGACTCCGATAGTACAAGGGCGAAAATTCCGGCGGAGATAGCGAGTTTGTCTGCGACAGGATCTAATATATAGCCGAGTTCACTGTGTTGCTTTAAACGTCGCGCGAAAAACCCGTCTAACAGGTCGGTTATAACAGCGATACCGCCACAAATGATAGCGAATACCCATTGTGCCCGGTAAATGAAGTAAAAGATGAAAGGCACCGTACCGAGTCGAAAAATCGATAGGATATTGCTAACATATAAAAAATGCTGACGTGTAATCTGGATTGACCGGGTTTCGGTAAATTGATGAACGGGAGCCTTTAGTGTCATTATGTTATTACGTTATAGATATGTTTTTTAATGTAGGAGCAAGCGCGTCAATACTGGAAGTCTGTCAACTTCCTGCGACACGATCACAACGATTTTAATTGTTGCGCGCTGTTAATTGAAAGGCGATCCGTCGATTTTGATCTGTCAGAATTTCGATTTCGCGTGTGAGGAGCTGCTCTAACGGAATTGTTTCTAACAAATTTTGTTTTTCTTCAAGCGAAATACGCAGGCGTATGCCGATCTGGTAGGCGAGTTCCCGCGGATCGTCTGGTTGTTCTTCCGGCGGATGCCATGCAAAAATCAAGCGACTGGATAACGCTTCGTAAGCCTCATACAATTCTTCAGTCCGCGTGGTAAGTGATTCTGACACCGCCTCAATCTCTGCGTCGGGGTCATCTAACATTCGGACTCGACCGGTGAGATAGGAGAGATGCTCCTGAATTTCAAGAATTTGAAACCTGTACTCACCAGCAGTGATAATGTTCATGCGGCCGTCGTCTAAATTCTCAACGTGAAGAATACGGGCAGCTGTACCGACTTCGTAGGGAGTAGCGGCTTCGCCTACCTCTTCTCCTTCTTTTATAAGAACAACGCCGAACTCAGACTCATGCTCTAAGCAGAATTTGATCATCGTGCGGTAACGCGGTTCAAAAATCCGTAGCGGCAAAAACCCGCCGGGGAACAAGACTGCCTGTAACGGAAAAAGCGGAATCTGTCGTTCATAAGAGGTTTGATTGTTTGATAAAACTTCGGCGTTCCGCATGTGAAACTCCCCTTTGTCCTGATGTCGAATGTACAAGATGGACTTATTTTTGTGCTGGATATAATTAAAGCGCGCCCACGTTTTTAGCAGATTTAATAGATACCTATTCCCAGTCACAACCTTGTATATATTCTTGCACAAAATGCGCGATTCGTCAAGGGTTTTTATGAGGAATAGTTATCAGTTGTCAGTTTTCGGTTATCAGTAACCAGCAGTCAGCAATCAGCTGGCGGCGGTTAGCCGTCAGCAGTTTGAGTTTCGCAACCGAATGTCTTGACATTCAGGCGGGTTTCCGTTATAATTCATCAGAGAAACTCGTTTAAATGGGAAATGAGGGCATTTAACTGAAACGGGTATTCGCGTATGTTTTCCGCATGTCACGAATATCACAACGATTGGAGAAGACCGTGAATTCAGAAAAGTTGGGAAACGCTTTAGCAAAATCTAAAGACATCGCCATCAACCTTTTGGGAAACATACTCTACCGGACACGGGTAGAACCCATTCGTGATGAAGACGGTATAAAGGGTCTAAAAGCGCGTTGGATAGGCGACCCCGGGGAAAACGCGATCGAGATTAACACGCCGTCAGGAAGTGCTGATATTACAATAGATGCTGATACAGCACCGACGATTGAGTATGCTCAAGATGGCGAGAGACGGACAGTGGCTGTCAAACATATTAAGAACCTTTCATGCGAGCTCAGTCAAGAAACTGTGGATCGGATAGCGACCCCAAGAGGTGCGGCAATCGCGATGTGCATCGGCGCGGGCGCCGGTTTGTTTGGATGGTTTCTTATCTCAACGGCGCGCGCCCTCTCCGTTCAACGCGTTCAACAAATAGACGCTACAATCGCCCCGATTGTTTATAGAGGAGACAACGCGCAATCGGAAGAGGATACACCGGAAGCAAATGAAGATCACGGCAGTTGATCCGTTCTATCTACGGATGCCTAACATCACGACAGCAGCGGACGGAACGCAGGATACACTCCTGGTGCGAATCCGCACGGATACAGGGCTTGAAGGTTGGGGTGAATGCGATGCCTCACCGTTGGTTAGCCTCGCTGTCTATTGTTGCCCGATGTCGCACGGTAATATTATTAACATTCGTACTTCTCTAATTGGCGAGACACTTGATGGTCCTGATGATGTCCCTCGACTCAGTGAAAAGGTGCTGCGGAACGGGTTGGACATCCAACAGATAGAACACGCTTACAGCGGTGCAGAAATTGCGTTGTGGGATGCTATTGGACAGCAGTTAGAGAAACCCGTTTACCGCCTGCTTGCGGAGATGTCTGACACTTCTGACATCGCACACCCCAAACTACCTTACGCGTCTGTTCTTTTTGGTGATACACCAGAGGCGACTTACCGTATTGCGGTAGAGTTGCGCAAACAGGGGTATCGTGCTGCAAAGTTTGGTTGGGGTCCGATGGGTAAATTCGGCGAGGCAAACGACATTGCTCTTGTGCAAGCGGCACGTGAAGGGATGGGAGCAGGGGCACAGATTATGATTGATGCTGGCGTTGTCTGGGGGACTGACCATGAAACCGCCTATCAACGCGCCGAGGCGTTTGCGCAATTTTCGCCGACATGGTTGGAGGAACCTCTTGCGCCTGATGCGATTGATGCTTATGGCGCGCTCACCCAAAAACATCCGAGCGTCCCGATTGCCGCCGGTGAAGGATCCAATACCTACCGAATGGCGGAAGACTTAATCACGCATGGTGGTATCCAGTTTGTGCAGATCGATGCCGGACGTATCGGTGGAATTATGCCTTCTTTTGAGGTGCGTCAACTTGCGGAGCGGCGCGGGATACAGTACGTCAATCACACGTTTAAGAGTCACTTGAGCCTCGCTGCAGCACTTCATGTTTTTGCAACAAATCCTGATTTCGATTTATTAGAATATCCGGCAGCGGGTTCGGAATTGTCGCAGTGTTTGGTAACGGAGCCATTTCCTGTTGAATCTGATGGCATGGTTCGGGTGAGAGCACTTCCCGGACTCGGCGTGAAAGTGGATACGGAAGCCATCCGCCCCTATGTGGCTCCAGTACGGATTGAGGTGGGGACAGATACGGTTTTTGAACAGGGAAATCTGTAGACGATTTTGCGGATTTATTTGGTCTGGAAAAATGTTTAGGGGTTGGCATACTTCGTGAGCATGCCAACCCCTAATTCATGGTCAGGTAAAAAGGTTACTTCCGGATCAGCATCTTTCGGGTGGCGGTGAAATCGCCTGCGGTGAGTGCGTAGAAGTAGATTCCACTTGCGACGGGTTCACCGAGTTCGTTTCTGCCGTCCCAGTATGCGGCGCGGCTGCGGCTCTGATATGTCCCCGCCGGTTGATGCCCTAACGTCAAGGTTCGGACGACTGCTCCATTAGCTGCATAGATGGTCAATGACACTTCTGCAGGAGCCGCTAACTGATACGGTATCCATGTCTCAGGATTGAACGGGTTGGGGTAGTTGGCAAGCAGCACCGTTGTTTGCGGTATCAAAGTCTCCAGTATCTGTTCCAACACCTGAATGCCGCGTTGATATGAAACCAGATCCGATGCTGAGGTTTGGATACTTTGTACCCCTTCTCGTTTCGCGAGACTTAGCCACTGCTCGACTTGCACCGCTGACAGCGATTGGACAGAAGGCGCGCCTGCAGCATTTCCGAGGGCATTCGCAGCCATGACGAGATCCTGAATGTTGACCTCACCGTCTCCGTTCAGGTCAGCACCATTCTCACCAGCTTCCCCGACACTCGCTGCAATCAGCACTATATCTTGGATATTAACCATCCCATCGCCGTTAAGGTCGCCCACGATTCCGGTGGCAACCATTACGTCGGGAAATGCCCATAAGAGGACTGTGCCATCAAAACTTCCACTTGCGATTGTACTGCCATCAGGGCTGACTGCGACACCTGTGATGGAATACGTATGTCCGTCAAGTGTTCTCAGCTGTTCGCCCGTGGCAATGTTCCACAAACGGATGGTTCTGTCGTAACTTCCACTGACAAGAACTTTAGCATCAGGACTAAAAACAATACTTGTAGCATTTGCGGGGAGGTCTGTAGGCACGTCGCCTGTCAATTCTTCTGATGCATCTACCGGTATCTCGCGATCAATAGGTCTACGAAATGTCTGTAGAAGTTCAGCGGTAGCAACATCCCATAAGGAGACGGTGTCGCCGCCACCACTGGCAAGCATGGTGCCATCAGGACTGAATGCAACTGCCCAGACATCATCTTCGTGTTCGCTGATGGTGTGTATGGCATCGCGTGTTTCGAGATCCCACAAGATAATCTTATCGTCACGACTTCCACTGGCAAGCATGGTGCCATCGGGGCTAAATGCGAGCGTCTCAACCCCTGCCTCATGCTCCCACAACCCACCGATGTACTGACCTGCGGCAACATCCCATAAACGGATGCTATCGTCCTCACTACCGCTCGCCAAGATGCTCCCATCTGGACTGAACGCAAGACTTATCAGATAGGAATAATGTCCTCTGAGTGTCTTTATGTGTTCGCCCGTAATAGCATCCCATAAACGGACGGTATTGTCTTGACTTCCACTTGCGAGCGTTCTGCCGTCAGGTGCGAAGACAACAACGTCAACATCATCTTGGTGTCCAATGAGGGTATGCCGAAGTTTGCCGGTGTCAGCGTCCCAAAGGCGGATGGTTTTGTCCCAACTCCGAGTGGCAAGGATACTGCCATCAGCATTAAATGTAACACTCAGGACAGCATCCGTGTGTCCCGTGATGGTTTTCAAATGTCTGCCCGTGACAGGTTCCCAGAAACGGATAGAGGCATCCCAGGCACCCGTCGCGAGGGTATTTCCATCGGGTGTGAAAGCAATACTATAGACATCAGCGGTGTGTGCAGTGATTGTGTGTAGGAGATCGCCTGTGTTAGCATCCCACAATCGGACGGTATCGTCTTCACCGGCACTCGCGAGCAGACTGCCGTCAGGACTATACTTCATATCGTAGATATGCGATGTATGTCGAGTGAGCGTCTGCTTAACCGTCCATGTAGCGGTATCCCATAAATGGATAACGGCATTCAAATCACCGCTTGCGAGGGTGGCACCATCAGGACTGAGTACAACACTGGCGACGTTATCACGATGTTCTTCAAGCGTTTGCTGCAGTGTCCCGGTAGCAACATCCCATATACCGATGGTATCGTCGCGACTCGCGCTGATGAGCGTGCTACCATCACCACTGAAAACAAGGCTATTGACACCTCCGGTATGGCCCTCAAGCGTTTGCAGGAGTTCGCCGGTTTCAGGATTCCATAGGCGGATCGTATTATCTCTGCTGCCACTGGCGAGGATGGATCCATCAGGGCTGAAAACAAGACTGCGGACACTCCTTCTGTGTTCAGCAAGGGTGTGCAAAACTTCACCGGTTTCAGAATTCCACAAGTGGATGCTGCCATTCGCACTTCCACCGGCGACTATGTTTCCATCAGGGGAATACGCCAGTGCTGAAATGCCATATCCGTGTCCGGGAAAGAGGGTAATTTCTTCATCAGTTGCAGTGTCATAAATCCAAACGCCGAGGGTCCCTGCAGCGGCGAGCCGTGTGCTATCTGGGGAATACTGAATTTCATATAACCAGCCTTTGCCGAGTCGCGCTGTGGCACCTTCGGGCAGATGCCATTGCGGTGAATCTTGGGCAAAACTATTGTAAGCGAAAAATAGAGCTGTCAAACAGAAAATGGTTAATATGGAAAAAAATGTAGTTTTCATGTATTTCCTTTCTATTAATAGAACTTACGCGCTGCTTCTTAAAGTCCTCCTGATGAGGGGATTTAGAGGTTAAAAGTATAGAAAATACCGTTTTTTGGGGTCCAAATGTCCGATATTTGCTCAGTTTGCGTAAGTCCTGTATTAGTTGCTGACTTAGGCAACCGGAATTTAGGGGTATCTCATAAATATTTAATAATGATTTTCTATACATCACCGGTCAGTTCCATCCAAGTTTCCTTTTCTGGATATCTCACAGTTTACCAGAGATGTTTCTTTTTTAAAGACTTGCGATAACGCTATTCAACATCTATGAGATCGGTTGCAGTGGGTCCATAATATCATAAATCCTTTTTTTTAATCAAGTCTTTAAGGGTAGAAAAACCTGTCTGCAGCAAGGATTTATAGAGTCAGTCATACCAGCACATTTCTGTTGAAATTGTTAAAATATATACATGACCGGTTTGATACGATTTCTTGAAGATTTATCCGTAAATGGGCACTGAAATATGGAACTCGTCCGATACAACCTTATCCATGAGGGGGTTGTAAATACTGTAGAAATCAAGTTTTGGAAGTCACAATCAGCATAGTATCAATGGGGAAACAAAAGTAGGGCGGGTACAAGACCCACCCTACACTCAAAAATCAAGAAACGGATACCCACAAGATCATTCGTAAAATGGAAGGAGAAAATTATTTTCGTATCAGCATCTTCCGTGTGGCAGTAAAATCGCCTGCTGTAAGCGTATAGAAATAGACACCACTTGCGGCAGATTCACCGAGTGTGTTTTTGCCATCCCAATACGCTGCACGGCTACGAGATTCATAGATACCCATAGGTTGATGCCCTAATGTGAGCGTCCGAACCAAATGCCCATCAATGGAATAGATAGAAATGCTGACGGCTGTGGGTTCCGCTAACCGATACGGGATCCATGTCTCTGGGTTAAACGGATTTGGGTAGTTGGGTAAGAGTGTTGTTTCTTGTGGTGTCAATGCAGCAAGAAGTTGCTCCAACACGAAGATACCGCGCTGAAAAGTCGGATCTGTGAGATTCATCTGCCGTGCTTCATGCAGCCACTGTTGCACCTCTACGCGTGTCAGCAAGGGAGTCAGATCGTTATACGATATAGAAGGTGCAGCTGCACCTTTACCTAATGCGCCGGCAACTAAAACAAGGTCTTGGATGTTCACGACACCGTCCTCATTGACATCCGCAATGTTTTTCCCCGTTTGTCCCAAGTTAGAGCCAATTATCACCAAATCTTGGATGTTCACGACATGATCCCCGTTCACGTCTTCGACGTGTTCCGGTAGAGCGGTCGTGTCGATTGGAAATCTTTCGTCTATAAAATTGCCATTCATATCTATAACCCGAAGCACTACAGTGTCATTGTCCGATGTGAATTCCGTTGTGATAAATTCGGCAGCCGTGCTGGTGTCATTTAAGGATTCACACTCAAGTATGTATTCATCTAAGTGGTCATGGTTCTCAAAGTAGTCTCTACCTGCAAAGTAGTCTTCCTTTAAATTTGTAGCAAGTAGTCGGGCTTGCTGAAGACCATCGGGATCCGTTACTGTAAACCGGAGACGGATGCCCTCTGGGTCAGCTGCGCGAGGGGGCCACATTTGAATCGTTGTCGGTGCGTTGTAGAAGACCGTTCCGCTGTTGAAGTAGCGATGCACATCTAACCACTTAGCAGTACAGGCAGAGGAAACCATCAGATCAGAGGAAGCCTGCCTATACTCTTCTCCCCCTAAATCTATCGCGAGGTCTGAATGGTCGCGGTAATCGTGTTGCAATCCAAAAGCGTGTCCAAATTCATGGACTGCCAGCCAATGTCCGTAATCGCTGTCCAAACATTCTTCAGAGGCGATGAGATTTACGACGCCGCCATGATCCCAACTCCCACCCGTACCACAGTGAAGACCATCAAGAATTTCGCTGAAATCCATAAAAGCGGCATAGATATTTTTTGTCGGGTCGAATCCTGCGTCTCTAATTTCGTCCCAAACTTTCCACTTGTCGTTGTTATTGTAATACGTGTCCGTGAACCCACCTGTTATATGATGGACCACTGCCTTACCGTTTTCATCAGTTTCATACTTAAAGGTTTTTCTACCGTACCCGCGTACTTCCATCATGTCAGCATAAAATTTCTGGACACCTTTGATCCACATCTCTATTTTGAAATCTATATCCGACTGAGGGTTCCGGTCGCTTGGCAGAAAGTAAATGAGACGCACTATGTCTGATGGTGGTCGTGAATTTAAAAGGGTTTCGATATCCTGAACGTAAAGCGTTCCGTCATAGCTTGCGCTACTTGCGAGTGTGTTTCCGTCGGCTGAAAATGCAACTTCCCTCACCCAACGATTGTGATCTATTAAAGAGATAAGCTTTTCACCAGTTTCAACCGACCAAAGATCTATGCCTAACGCTGCACTCGCCAGTGTTTTACCATCTGGCGAAAAAGCGAGGTCATGAATCGAAGCATATACGCTAATTCTACCGAAAACTGACCAATCCGACACAGACCATAGAGTGACGTTCCCGTCGTGTCCAGCATCCACAAAGATTCTGCTGTCGGGTGAAAACGCTATGTCCCCGATCCACTTGACATCTCCAGTGAGGTCGGTAACAGATTGCTTCGTCGCAACATCCCAAATCTTGATTTTCTTTCCCTCTCCATATATGGTGGCGAGGTAACCTCCATTCGGAGAAAAAATCACTGCGTATACCCAGTCCTCATGTTGGAACGTGTGGCTGACAGTGTTGTCCGAGAGATCCCATAATTTTACAGTCTGATATCCGGCAGTTGCGAGGGTTGTTCCGTCGGGCGAAAAGGCTACAGAAGTAACTGTCGATGGCGGTTGGTTGGCAATGGGAATATGTTCAAGCGTGGCGGTGTTTTCCTGATCTGAAACACGCCACAACTTACAGGTCTTATCATCACTGCCACTGGCGAGGGTTGTTCCGTCTGGTGAAAATGCCACAACAATGACTTTATCCGTATGTCCGGTGAACGTTGTGGCGGTGTGAGTATCTAAATCCCAGAGTTTAATCGTGTTGTCATCACTGGCACTGACAACAAGAGAACTATCCACTGGTGAGAATTCTACCGATTGGATAGGACTGAGATGCTGAAGAATAGCGACATCTTCTGCAAAAGTGAAGGAGGCAAAAGGCAATAAAGCGATCATTGTAACAAATAAACGTATGAATGGCATTTTAAAATTCCTCCTTTGATGAGTTTCGATTTGTGCCCTAAAGTGTTATGTTATAATCAACCTCTATCTGGAATTGAGGAAGCTTTCTGAAAATTGAATAGCTATGGGAAGTTTGCTTTTGAAGTGAAGGATAAGGCTTAATGCAAAGACGCAACGGATCTCCGCTGTGTCTTTGCATCTATTTTGTTGGTTTCAGGATTACTTCAGAATCAGCATGCGGCGGGTTGCTGAGAACTCACCTGCTTGGAGATGATAGAAATAGACGCCAGAAGCGACACGCTCATTGAGATTATTTCTGCCATCCCAATATGCAGCCTCGGAACGGCTACGATAGTAGCCTGCTGCCTGATGCCCCAAGTCGAGGGAACGCACAACACTACCCATTACATCGTAGAGAGTGATACGAACAACAGCAGCTTCGCTAAGTTGGTAAGGCATCCACGTTTCCGGGTTGAACGGATTTGGATAGTTCGGCAATAGCATTGTCTGTGTTGGGGTTGATACCGCGAGGAGTTGTTCAAGTACCAGAATCCCGCGCTGGAAAGTGGGATCTGTCAAGTTAATCTGCCGTGCTTCACGCAGCCACTGTTGTAAGTTCGCCTTTGTCAGTGGTTGCTCTAATTCGCCGTCCCACACGGCGGGGGCACCAGCACTTTCTCCCAAGTGCCCTGCAACAAATACGAGATCCGTAATATTGACAATACCATCACCCGTGACATCGGCAGCGATATTCTCTCCAAACTGCCCGAAACTTGTCGTAACCGCCACCAAATCCTGAATGTTGACGATTCCATCACCATTGACATCCCCTTCTAATCTTGTTATTTCCGCCCCCTGCACACGTGGACGCAAGCTTATACTTAACTCATTGGTCAACAGCGTATCCAACAAGTCCACCATGGAAGGTTTGACCTCCACCACTTCAAACGTCAGTGTGGCGAGCGTGCCATCCCCACTGCTCCCATCTGTGAGAGACGTTGCGGCCAAGGTCACGGTATCATCTATAACAATCGCTGGTACAGCTAAAGCATTTGCCGGTAGATAATCGGCGTTTTCACTTGAAGCATACTTGAGTGCAGTGGGATCAAACTTCACAGTTACCTGATAGCCTGCCACGTTTTCACCACCTGTGATATTGAAAGACAGTACCAATTGTTCGCCGACAGCCGGAGATTTTACTGAAGCGGGTGAGATACTTACAATTGAACTGGTAGTCCCCGATTGCATCTGTGAAATGATTTCAGGTTCACTGAGGACACGATTCCAGAGCCGAATCTCGTCAATTAGCCCAAGGAAATGCCGGTCAGGATTTTCAGGCGGTTCCGTATCATGTGTGTTTCCTATTAGGACTGACGCTTGGT
This sequence comes from Candidatus Poribacteria bacterium, assembly GCA_026706025.1. Classification (NCBI taxonomy): domain Bacteria; phylum Candidatus Poribacteria; species Candidatus Poribacteria bacterium. The sequence goes on along the minus strand of JAPOZO010000073.1, from coordinate 15,415 downwards.
CCACTTTACCGGGGAGCAGGACCTCAAAGGGAATGCTGCCAGCATCTTTACCATTTATCCAATAGCGTTTTACGCCATCACCGACTTGTGCGACCACATGTTGCCACTCGTTGAGTGAGAATTGTTTTTCACTCCTGTCGTTGATTTGCGGGCCAGTCGTACTCAACTGTATGCCTCCACCAACCTCGGTGTAGAGACTATAAGATCTATTCTTGTTGTCCTTTGCAATGATGCCCTGCCAGTCTGCACCATCCGGCCCGTTATATCGCGGCGTATAAATCCACGCCATCACAGTGACACCCGTTCTCACGTTAAGACTGTCATGGTGAGGAACCTCAACCCAAGTATCTTCGCCGTTAAATTCTAATGCTTTACCGAATTTACCATCAACCAACGCAGGTGAACCAGCTATTGTGCCATGATTTCCATATTGCGAAGTATCCATCACTGTGCCGTCATCTGCTACTTCATCAAAGGAAAGGGAAAGGATGAGCGATGGATCTCCATACGCAAATGTACTAATAGCCCAAAAACTGATAGCAACGACAGATATTATAACACTTTGAAATCTGTGTTCCATTTTCTACTCCTTACACCAAAAGTGAATGGGGCAATTTATTTTTGACATGTTATTTTTCGTTTATAGTAAAGTTTAAAATTAATAGGACACGCCACACCAGTTCGGTTAGGAATGCAGGTCGCATGAATCAACGGTATGAAGGTTCCCTATAGGCATTCCCCGGGGTGAGTACACCGCAAAACCGAACCTACCGGGGTATGAAAGTGTCTCTTTACTTTTAGGTTTCACTATAAATTTGATAGTTTCCCTGTCTTCTACTGCCTTTTTAGGACAAGAACGTCCTCGAATAACAGGAAGAAACTACGTCCTACTTAAAAACATACAATATCTAATGCTAAAAAGACATTTTAACCTATATTTATTTTAATATAATATGTTTTTATTCACACGCTAATATGATTAATTATACATTATTTGCCATTTAAAAGTCAAACAAAATTTGTGGAGTGTATTTTCCGGACCTTGGGCTTACCGATTTAAATACTTAGACTTCATTTAACCTCGCCTGCTGGACATTGTTAGAATTCTCCGGAAACAGAGATGCGTTGTGAACCGCCGAGGGTGTGGGTGTTGAAAGCGTAGTTAATCAAAAAGGACATGGTATTTACCTTCACACGGAATCCGGCTCCTGCAGAAAGTCCATCTCCGTTCCGCCCAGCACGGAGGGCAACGGTATCAAAGAGCCAGTACTCGGCACCAGCCCGTAGGATAAGTCCACCACCATCGCTCCCATCTTCCAGATCAGCCCGATCAGTTTCAAAATCGACACTGATAGATCCTCTACCAAGGCGTGGAACGGTGAAATGGTAGGCAGTGCCGAATCGGAGCCGCCGCGTTCGGGTGAACGTCGGTTTGTCTGGCGTGTTCCATCGGATTTGTGTCCCTGTTGCGTCCAACAACATTGCTCCGAGGCGCAAACCTTTGTAGGGTTCCGCAATGAGACCGATGTCAATCCCGAAGCCGTTTCCCCCGTACTCAAAGATGGACTGGTTGAGGAGTTTGAGATTGCCACCGACTGATACCATAGAATGGACCTGACGGGCATAAGAAATAAGCAGTGCATTATCGGTATTGCTGAAATACTCTGCGACTTCGGGTTTATCAATAAAGAGTTCGCCTTCATCTTTGACCTTATTGTTGTTAATGTCGTGGAAATCACCGAGTACGCCGTTTTTATTGCTGTCAATGAAGGTGGTACGTGGTATATCGTCAACGCCGAGCCGGATCCAACTGAGACCGAGGCTGCCGATGTCCTCGATCTGATAGACGTAATTGAGGAAATTGTAGGCAACCAAGCCTCTACTCAGCCAACTGCCATCTCCCGTGCTAAAGGTATCGGAATACATTGCTGAGAAACTATGTTTCTTGACTTTGGTAAGTCCTGCGGGGTTCCAATAGGTAGCGGTTGCATCGTCAGCGATAGCGACAAACGCGCTGCCCATTCCGAGAGCTCGCGCCCCTACGCCGTGGCTGAGGAATTCAGCGGCGTGCGCGCCTTCATCAGCAGCGATGCAAGTTGTAATAGGTATGAGATTTGCTATTAGAACAGTAAAGCAAAAGAATCGAATTTTTACCATAGTTTGAACGTCGTGTTTGTGCCAACCTACTTATGGTGAATTATCAAAATATGTTGACACTTACTGGTAGACGTGCTTTGTAAGCGCGCCGCTTGAAGTGTAAAGTTAATTGTATAACCTACCATAGTTGACGGTTTAAAGTAGAACTATACAGCGTTGGGTTTCGATTGTTTTGTGAAGGTGTCAAACATATATCTTCAAAATTATTTTTTTCCAGATTTTCATAGCGTGTCGTTCAACCCAACCTACGGACCACATTTAAGCTTTCATTATCGAATTTAGGTTAGTTAGAAAGTTTTAAACGCCATGCTCAGCGGTAAAAAAGATATACTGAAGTGATCCTTAACCGGGGGCAAAGTCGTAGATAGGTTCACGGATAATGACACTCAAGACGCTCCAGAACGCGCCCACGCAGTATTCACCAAGAATGACCCCGAAGAAGAAGAAAACCATTGTTCGATAAGTGCTCGGTCCGCCAAATCGGAGTGCCAGCCACTTGAGGAAGCTGCTGATAATGAGACAACTCCAAAAGTAGCCGACACCGAACGTCATAGAGATCGGATAGCCTGCCGGATGGAGGGGCCACCAAATAAAGCGCATTCGCATGAGCATCAGGAAGAAGGTGAAGCCCATACCGCCAGCCATGAAACTTATTGCAGAAATATCTGGGTCGCGCGGAAAAGCGAACAGCCCGGCAAGCCATCCGAACTGGCCGATATGCCCGACTGAGGGTCCAATGCCGCCGCCTGCCCCCGTAACTGCACCACCGAGACGGTAGAGTTCGCTGAGCGTTGCCCAGAACGAGGCGAGAGAACCGAGTATAACAGCAATAACCATCGCCAGAACTAACCGTTTCGTATTCATATTTGCGCGTTCCGCCATCTTGAAGGCTTCGAGTTGATGCGGCATGATGTGTTCTCGGTAGCCACGTCCACTAAAGAACCAGAAGTATGGAAAAACCGTTAGGTTATTCGGACCGATGCGTCGCGTGCCGAGGATATTGACTAAGAACTGTTGTGCGTTACACATCCCCGCCATTTCATGTGCGGGTGGACCGATCTCTGCGCGTACGCGTGTAATGGCTATGGAGATAGCATAGAAGAACGCGAAGAAGGGTAGAATAATAGGGAGCGTCATCCCAGCCTTGAGGCAAAACCAGATGATAAAGAGACTGGCGACGATAATCAGCAGCAGTGCTGTCCGGTAGCGGATCGGCTCCTGTGAGTCGTCAATACCGCCAGGCATGCCGAAAACGGTGCGTACCACATTTGCAATGTGCCTGCGGGTTACGAGAAGTGCGATAACAAAAATCGCCATCCAACCGCCAATCGACTGCTCACTCCCATAGGGGAAGGGTGCGGGAATTCCGACTGCGCTGCCGAAAACGCGCTGTGCCTTCTCAAAGAGATAGAAGAACCACAGGGAAAAAGAGAGATCCAAGGGTAAGAGGAAACCTAAACCGATCACAAACGGATAAAGCGGTACAGGAATGTTGCCGACGGCGTTCCAGGGTTTTTCGGTGAAAAATGTCCCCCAATTACGGGCGTTATGCCGGACACTGAAGTCTGGGAGGACGGGGAAGAAGTGTGCCAAGCCGTGCCAAACATTTAGTAGCGCTGCTGCGATGAATCCGTACCATAGGATACGATTTCGGAAAAGTTTCGCAGCCCCGCCGCCCTCTGTAATCGCCATCGGAAGTTGGATGATCGGGTATGCTAATTTCTCGTGTTCGGTCCACTGCTTCCGAATAAGTACATTCAGGCAGATCATGATAGTGCCGAGTGCGAGAATAAACGATGTCCACCACAATGTCGGCTTTATCCACGCGCCCCCAATTTTAGCGTTGTAAAAGGGGGTGTTGCCTTCATAAAACCCGCGGATAATCTCCTTATCTGCGACGACAAGGTGTTGTGGTATATAACTGTGGAACATGTCCGCCCAATCGTTCTCAATTGTTGCGAACCAGAATGCGTGGGGGAGTGCTGGGATTGTCAAGGCTAATGTATCGTGCCCCGCCAAGCCTGATGCGATAGAGAGCATGGCGTAAATAGTAATCATCTCGCCCTGTGTCAACGCAGCCCGTGGCACAGCCCGCTTCAGGAAAAGGTTTATCAAGATTAGGAAAAAAATATTGAGAACGACATTCCAGAAGAGGGAGATGGTCGTTGGATGTCCAGAGTGCCAGACACACTCAACTTCAATGACCCAAAAGACATTCAAAGGGATTAAGAAGATAGCAATGAGTATGGCACGCCATGTGACACCGGACTCACGGTGGCGGTTTTTCCCGTCCATGTTTTGCACAGTTTATTTTCGCTTTCTTTTTAGCGGTCAGCTAGTAGCACTTGGCTATCAGGACTTTAGCACAGTAAACCTGTATACTCATAAGTAAGTTTTCTTTAACCCAGTTACTGAAGACTGACTGCTGATTGCTGATTGCCATTTGTTAAAAATGTGTTGGCGGTTGGCTCTCCTTTAATTCCCACAAAATGTGCCCGAATTCATAGGCTCCTACTGCGTTCCCTCTGATGAGTTCACCGTCAATCCCCCAAGCAAGTTTGTAGGCAGCGAGGACTTGTGTTAGTGAGTTCTCTACATTTCCGTGACAGAGCAGGGCAACCGTGCCCCCGCCACCACCACCTGTAATTTTTGCGCCGTAGATACCACCTTGCTCCCCAATTTTCCGGGCGATATTGACAAGTCCATCAACTTCAGGCGAACCGAGCCCTGCGAGATCACGATAACTCGCGTTGGATTCATACATAAGGTTCCCCGCTTCCCTGAGATAGTCTTGGATGCGCTCTGGACCTTTCCCTGCATTTTTTATAGCGGCAATAAATTGCTGCGTCCGCGCGTTTTCATAAATCATGTGTTCTACCCGGCTTTTGACAGGGTATATTTTTTCTGGTTCTACCTGCGTCGCGGTATCAACAATTTCACCGTATCTTTCAAGGAATTCTTCGCCATGCATCTGTTCAGGTAACAGGGGTTCACATCGCTCGTGAAATTCCTGGACAGAAACATTGCAGAGATAGTTCTCAGCCAATGCATCCGAGATTTTTTGGGCATAACTGCCTTCTTCAGAAGCGGTTTCTGAGGCAAAAGCGGCTTTAAGAATAGTCAATCCCATAAAAGCACCGATACGTGTATCAATATAAGCGGTGCTCGCCGTGCTCCTCTGTACTTTCGTATAGACCCCGACAAAACTGACGTTCAAGGGCGCTGAAACGAATTCGAGGATTTTGTCCGGTTGACAAAGAATAGAGAGAATTTTTGTTGAGGTGCCTGCGACAGCAGTCACCTGATCCATGATACCACAAGGTGCTCCCGCAACTCGATTCTCAACGATTTGTGCGAGGTGCGCTATTTCCATTGCGTCCAATTCTAAATTATAGAGTTGATCCAGTGCCATCAACGTGGCGACTTCAACAGCAGCAGATGAAGCAACACCACCGCCTATCGGAATATCGCTCCTGATAACTATTGTAGCACCGTGTGGCAACTGGTCAATTTTTCCTTCTTTGAGGAGTACATAAAACGCCCCGAGTATGTAACTTGTCCAGGCGGTACTCGGTTCTTGGTTGAAATATTCGTGAACCTCTGGATAGGTTTTGAGGGAACCGCCAGTATAGAAACTATCAAGCGAGAAATGAAAGTTGGGCTTGAATTGACTCCCGGCTCGGAGTGTGACTGCACAGAGGTTTCTGTCTTCTCTGGCTTGGCACGCGGCAATTGCGGTACGATCAAGTGTCATCTCAAAAACATTGGCACCGCAATAATCAGCGACACCGCCCATAATATCAAGTCTTGCTGGCGCGTGCGTAACAATTACCTGCCCGCCTTTTTTTAAGCCGAACGAAAAGAAGAGCTCCGGCGAATCCTCTTGTAAAAGGTACTCCAATTCAAGGACCTGAAAGGATTTTACTTTAGGACCGTAGAGTTGTTCAACTTTCATTTGTCTTCCAACTAAGACTTCTTTGTAGTGATGTTGCCGGTAACCCCTTTCTCAAACTCGGACGTATCTGGTAAACAGGCTCCGCCTCCAATTCTGACTTCTTACAATGTCGCTCCAAACTTCGGACGCGTGCGTATCGTTAGCATTTACTACACAATGTTATACCAATTCAGTTAATTTATCAAGCCTTTTTTAGTGTGGGGCCAAGGGCATTTAGTTTTAAATAAATTAGGACTTACGCGAATTGGTTCCAAAAGCAATATATTTCACCAAAAAATGTCTCGCAGTGAGAGTATTTCAGTTATTTAACCCCCTAAATCCCCCTTATCAGGGGGACTTTAAGGTCATTTTCCCGCTAAATCCGTCTTATCAGGGACTTTAAAAAAAGAAGGAGTGCGTAAGTCGTATAAATTCTGGAATAGAAATGTTTATGGGTTGACAACCCTAACGCTCTCTCCATCTTTCAGAGAATGTTGCCCGGCAGTAACAACAGCGTCTCCTTCCATAATGCCACTGAGAACTTCAGCCTCACCGCCACGCAAAAGCCCTATCTCCACGGTTTGGCGGCGGGTCACGCCGTCTTCAACAATAAAGACGTTTTGTGTCTTTGTGTCAACATCGCCAATGAGCGATATCCGTGAAATGAGAATTGCCTCCGTATGTACCTTAACAGGTACGGTGACTTTCGCGAACATCCCCGGTTTGATGGTCTGCTCAGGGTTATCAATACGGACCTCAGCGGTGGCTGTCCGGCGCATGGCTTCTAACGTTGGGCTAATGAAAGTGACACTGCCGGAGAGTGGGGTATCTATCCCGTCAATTTCTATGAGTGCCTGCTGGTTGAGTGCTAATTGGCTCAACTGGGCTTCAATTACGTCAACGGTGGCTTTGACGGTATCAATGTTGACGATTTCAAAAAGCGGTGCTGCCGGAAGTGCCATGCCGCCTAAATCCAAGTAGCATTTGGAGATAATACCAGCAATCGGTGCATAAACCGTGGCATCCTTCAGGCGTTTCTGGGCGAGTCTGAGTGCAACGTCTGCCTGCGTGTGTACGGTTTTCGCTGAGGTAATCTCTGCTTCCCAACTCTTCGCAGTCTTTAAAGCTTCAGCGGAGGTAAGTGCTGCTTGCGCGGTTTCAACCTGAGAATGGGCGAGTTCAATATCTTTCTGCCACGTTTCAGTAGCGGCTTGTCTCTCTGCCAAGCGCAAGGCAGCTTCCGCCTGTTGAACTTGTGCCTCCATTGCTTGGATATCCTCGGCACGTGCACCATTATCAATAAGTTGAAGCTGTTCAGCAGCAATTTTTTGCTGCGCGATAGCAATATCCAATTGCGTCTTCGCGCCTTCAAGGGATTGCAGGCTAATAGCTCCGTTTTGGAAGAGTTGGCGCATCCGTGTATGATTACTTTTGGCATTAGCGAGGTTCGCATCTGCCTGATTCAAGCCAGCTTGTGCCTGCCGTCGGTCCTCAACACGGGCACCACTTTTAATTTTCTCAAGATTTGCGACGAGTGATTTCAGTGCGGCTCGTGCCTGCTCTATCTGCGTGACCGTCCGAATTTCAGAGAGATCAATAACTTGTTGTAGTCCGATCTCAGCTGCTCGAAGTTGTGCCCTTGCCTGTGCAATCTGCGATTGCACTCGTACTTTGGCGAGCTGTTTTGTTTGAGAATAAGCGGTTTCAGCGGCTTCCAATGTCGCTTCTGCTTGTTGAACAGCGAGTTCTAACTCTTCATGCTCGACAGTGGCAAGGGGTGTTCCTTTTTTTATAGTATCGCCTTCATCCACATTTAACACAATGAGACGACCGGCTATTTTAGGGAAGACACTGACCTGTGATGCTGCCTGAATTGTCCCAGACAATTCGAGTTCCGAACGAATTTCGCCCCGTTTTGCTTTTTTAACTTCGACCGGTTTAAGCATCGCTGCGGCTTCAACTTGCTCAGCCGCGGGTTTCTCCGATTTCAGAAACCGTGGCACGGCAAGAATCGCCGTTACTACTACTAATATAAGAATAACAATCAGTACTTTCTTCAATTTATTTCTCCTTTTAGGCACAGATTGACCTAAGAACAGATTGAAATTTATGTTATTTTAGATCCACTTGTCTGTATTTTACTTCTTTTAGCACTACAAGTGCTTTCCGTTTATTGTAGCGTCTGTCCTATTGCTTTTTCCAATCTCGCCAAACCGACGACGTAATCGTGGTATGACTGAAGCCGATTGACTTCCGCTTGTGCTAATGCGAGTTGGGTGTCGGTCAACGCGACGGTCGTAATGATTCCGTTTTGAAACTGGAGATTTGCGATACGTACACTCTCTTGTGCTTGGACGACCGCCTCACGTTGTACATCAATGAGCGTTTGTGCTCCGAGGAGGTTAAGATAGGCATTTCGTACTTCAAACTCAACGCCGACTTTGACTTGGGTTCCACCCAACTGGACCTGCTTTAAAGTAGATTCGGATTGCTGAACGGCTGCGCGCGTTGCAAACCCATCAAAAATAGGGATATTGATTTGAAGACCGACGCTCCAAATCCTATTCATTTGTGTTAATCTTTCATTCTGTGATATTTGATAATTTGTGAAGAGTCCGAGGTCAGGCAGCCTCCGCGTTTTAGCAATGTCAACCTGTTTGTGGGCAGCATGCTCACTCAATTGCGTTCGGAGCACCTCAGGACGATTTTTAAGAGCCTGCTGTATCAGTGCGTTAAGATCTAATGCTGGTATCTGATGTTTTTCTGGGATTTCGAGTGTGCCTTCAACCGACACGTCCTCGGCGAGTGGTATGTTTAGAACTGTTTTATAGGCATTTTTAGCGGTAATGATGGCGTTCTCGGCACGAACAAGTTGGGACCTGGCATTTGCGAGTTGGACCTTTGCGCGAAGGACATCAAAGTCAGTTGCGGCACCAGCCCTAAGCGCAGCCTCTGCGATCCCGAGCTGCTTTTCGACAAGGGTGACGCTTTGCTGTGCTACTCTCACAAACTCCTGGGCGATTAAGACGCCATAGAACACCTCAGATACATCTAAACGGAGTTGATTATAGGCGGTCTCAACATCGCGTTGTACGGCTTGATAGTTGAGTTTTGCGGCTTGATAACCGTAATAGTAACGTCCCCATGCAAAGACGGGCTGTGTTAGACTGACAGTCGCTTGAAGGTTGTGATGTGCTCCAAATTCCAGTTCAATCAGATCGGACTCATTATCCGCGCTCGGTGGTGACATTTCGTCCATTTCTCCGCCCGGCATCGGGAACCCAAACCCACCGTCGGCTTGGATGACTGACTTTTGTACATCTTTAAAATAAGTATAATTACCGTTGGCTGTGATCCTTGGCAAGAGTCCTGCGCGTGCAGAGCGAACTTGTGCTTCAGCAATTTTTAAGTTCTGCTCAGCAGTTTGGACAGTAAGATTGCTCTCTTTGGCGATTTTAATACTGTTCTCTAAGGTCAAAACCCGTGGTTCTTGTGCTACAGATGTGAGATTTATGAGAAGTAGTAAAAAGGTTCCGACACATACGAAATGGCAGAACCGTAATGGATTCATAGCGGTCGTGTCCTCCCGTGTTCGGTAAAGACGGACTTTCAGGAAGGCGCATCTCTACGAATGACGTTATGGATGTGGGTGGGTAACAGGGCCCCACCCATCCTAATGTAAGCAAACTTAATAACGGATAATGGTTGTAGCGTCGCCAATTGCCCAGAGTTGACCGCTTGGCGTTTGAACGAGATCGCGAAGATTGTTTCTTGTTGGCGATTCCTGCAGTAGCCAAGTGACACCGCCATCGTTGGTGTAGAGGATCGTGCCATTGTCTCCGACCGCCCAGCCTTCCTTGGCATCACGGAACAGAATAGCTTTAAGGTTCTCATCCGTCGGGACTGTCTGATCAATCCATGTCGTACCACCGTCCGTGGTTACCATAATAGCACCCTGTTCACCAGCGACCCATGCGTTTTGTTCGTCTATGGCATGGACATCGTTCCAGGTGGGTCCTTGCGAGGTAGGTATCCAAGTGAGTCCGCCATCCACCGTTTTCGAGATAGTGCCGGCATCTCCGACGACCCAGCCGACATTTCCATTAATGAAATGAGCCCCGTACAGATTGACGAACATAGCGGCACCATCTTGATTCCTCCAAGTTTCTCCGCCATCAGCTGTGTGCATAACTCTGGCCATTTCACCGACCGCCCATCCGTGTGTAGGAGTCCCGAAGCTCATGGCGTAGGAACCCATCGCGCTGAGCCAACTCATGTCTCCCTCAAACTTAATCCGCTCAGCGGTGCCGTGGCCTTCATCCCCTGGGTCGCTGAGATCTCCCCAAGTTTGTCCACCATCTTTTGTTTCAGCCAACGCTGCATTGCTTCCAACGATATAACCTCTGCTTTCATCAACAAACCCAACGCCAAAGAGTTCAAAGACGTTTCCACTATCTTGGGGTTGCCATGTTTTGCCGCCATCGTTGGTGTGCAGAACGCTACCTGCCAAACCGACCGCCCACCCGAGCATATCGTTGTGGAAATGGACAGCGCGAAGCTCACTTGCGTTCGAGATAACATCCCACGTTTCACCGCCATCTGTGGTGTGCAGGATTGTTGCCTTATCTCCGACGATCCATGCTTCGGTTGCGCTGAGCATGTGAATGCCTTGGAGTCGTGCGGCAACAGGTCGCGTTTCGAGGGGTGCCCAGGTTGTGCCGCCATCTTTTGTGCGCAGAATCACACCGAATTCAGCGGCGGCAATCCCGATATTCTCATCAGCGAAGTGTACATCCCAAATCGGTTCAGGCATTCCGTTGGAGTTCGGGACATTACTTGTTTGGACAACCCACTTGTTACCGTTAACTGTTCCGACAACAGCGCCCCCTGCCCCGACAGCCCATCCTGCTTTATTGTTTAGCATGAAAAGGGCATCAAGTGTGTTGACGGTTGCACTCGTCTGAAACTGCCAATTCTGTCCACCATCAGTGGTGTGAAGGAGGGTTCCGCCACCGCCAGCTGCCCAACCGACTTCAGGACTCACAAAATCGATACCTTCAATGGTATTGTTGGTATCAATGGTCTGTTTTTGCCATGTTGTGCCACCGTTCATAGTGCCAATGATGAGTCCGCCATCTCCACTTGCCCAACCGTGTTTCTCATCGACGAAGGAGACAGCTAAGAGCGCGGTCCCAGTGCCAGAGTTCTTTTTCATCCACGTTTGTCCACCATCTGTCGTCTTTAGCACGGTTCCGTTTTCGCCGACTGCCCAACCAATTTGTGGGTTTATGAAACGGACCTTCTTTAACTCAGCATCAAGGGGTAGCGGTTGCTGGTTCCATGTTGCGCCGCCATCATTGGTATGCAGAATTGTCGCACTGCTACCGACAATCCATCCATGTTGTGCATCAACAAAAAAGACATCGGAAAAGGAAGCCTGCCACTTGGATTCGCTCACTGTCACCCACGCTTTTTGTGCGAGCGCGAAAGGGGCGATAGCAAGCAGCAGCAAGACTCCGAAAATAGATAGTATTCGCTTTCTCTGTTTCATCAAACTTCACAGCGTCAAGACCTACCCTTCAGGTATGGAATAAACGCCAACCTCCTTACTTCTTGAGACGGGCTTGCGAGTAACGCCCTTCGTTTTAAGTAGTGCATCGTATTTTTGTATAACCGTGAACTGAAGTCTACAGGCTTCATGCTGTTTTATATGATACCACGTCTGAACAATTTATGTCAACTGAAAAAGGACACTCCAGCCCCCTTTTCAAGCGATTCACTACGGGTTAATCTGTGCACCATAGGTGTCAATTTAGGGATACTTCATGATATTTTTGTCACAGCACTTCATAGATGCTGAAGAAACACCCAAGCAAAAACCCCCTACGGGGTTTGGTTTGTGGGGGTTACGGTTTTCTAAAGAGATTCGGAAATTGAAGCAATATAATCTGCTACCCTAAAAATACTGTTGTATTTTGCGACACAATACGCCAGAACCTGTTTATCAAAGGCTCCGCAACCCACACTACTTCCAAACTTGTTGCATTTTGCGACACTCGACGAAAAACGACTTTAAGCAATCCGATCACCCCGCGTACCGCCTGTATCCCGTGTACCACCTTGACCGACACAGTTATAACACGGATGGATATCACGGTTTCACCAATTGGCACGGTTCTTGGTTAAAGTTAGCGAGGTGAACTTCTTTCTCTTTATATCGGATACAGCTCCGCCTGTGAACTTTCACCCCTAAGTGCCTCAAGAACAACTTCGGCTTTAAACTCGGGGGTGAATCTTCTTCGTTTGGTCCTCCATCGGATACTCCTTTCAAGCAGATCGGTATTATATCACAATCTTGTTTTAGAGAGTGGCCCGAATTTTCGGTGGCAGTACAAGGCGAGAAATTAAAAAGTTGACCCTTGAGAAATTCCATCCCGTATTAAACATGAGGGCGGTATAAAGATGGCAATCGTTCGTTAATTCACCAGAACCGCTCATTGGAAGATCACAGCACATATTTTTCGTGAAATTCGGAAAAAAATATGACTTTTACCCTTAACTTTTCCGATTTCGTTTCTATAATAATATAGTGTAGGAGGGGCTATAAATCAATCTGTAACATGTAGCAACGCACGCCTTTGAGTGGAAAGTTAAGGATTGCGTTAGGCTCAAAAGGTTCTCTAAGAAGTTTTCACCGATGCGAAAATACAAATACCTCCTGAGATGGTTGTCCATCGTTCTATTTTTTCTCTTAGCGATGCTTGGTTATGCTGTGGGCGCGAAAAACGCGACGCAGCCACCGTGTCGCCGAAGTTCGGGAATCTGTCAACCCCATATACAACCCCCGCCGTGTCAACCAATCTCTTGTCCCGATGCGGACAGACGATAAACACGGGCGGCTAACAACCGAAAGGAGTAAACCATGTTTTTACGAAAATACTGGGTCCCGCTGACAGTGTTTCTTGTGCTGATTGTCGGTGTCAGTGTTTACTATCTCCAGACCCGACCCCCGAAAGAACCGATTGTGATTTACAAAACAACCCCTGTAGAGATCGAGAAACCGACAACGGAAGTAGAGAAAAGCGATGCCTCGCAAGGCGGACACATCCATGAAGATGGCACTTGGCACGAAGGAACGCATGAGACGCACGAAGTGCCTAACGGTGCTATTCCGGCACAGCCGCCCGTAGCAGCCTCGCGCGACTATAAACCCACAGTGGTGCAAATCCCCGAAGGTATCACCAACCCCGATGTGCTTGCTGCGTGGAAACGCGTTGACTACATCGCTAATAATCTATGGGAATGGGGTGGTGTGGCAAACGCTGAAACGCCGGAACTCATTGCGAAACTCATGCCACCGCCGGATGGTTTTTCAGGTCCCACAGGACACAGCGATATAGAAGAAACAATCAACCTACTCGGGAGCCTTGATACGAATGACCCACGTTCTGCAGAAGTTATGGCAGTTTATCTCTGTGAAGGTCTTGTCGGTGGGAATGACCCGATAGATATGTTGACAGAGATGGGGGTGCCTGCCGTGCCATATCTCATCCCATATATGCTTGATATGGAGGCGATGCCAGCATTACGTCGTTACCCTATTGAGGTGTTAGGTCGTATCGGAGAACGGCATCGCGCCGAGTTAGATGGCATTGTGGAACACATCATTATACCGAGATTGGAAACGATCTTGTCGCAAGAAAAACCGGATTACGATGAAGGAAAAGGCGCGCGCGAGGCACTTTCGCGTCTGAAATAGAGGAGTTTTTATCATGAAAGCAAAACACATTTTTTCTCTACTTTTGCTGATCATTTGCCTTTTGATTCCATTTGAACCTGTGTCTCGTTGGGTGGCGGAGAGTTCTACTCCTGTTTACCAAACACAACCGTGTATCCGTTGGGGGGATTGGACGGTCGGTCAAAGTTCGGGTTCAGGTAACACGGTCGTCACGACGTTTATTACCAACTCGGAGAAGACGGCTTGTGTGAAAATCAATGTTAAGTATTGCGCGAGCCAGCCTTCTGCGTATGTCTACCCGATTGAGAGTTTTGATTTTCAGATCACGATGAATAACGGTTTTACGGTGCGTAAGCAGGTAGAGGCGACCCGCGGCCCCGCTGCTTCACAGTTTTCCTCAAATACCACTTTTTCTGTGGAAGCGATGTTGGAGGGACCTGCGGATACAGCAAGTGTCAGAAGTTGTAATAACCTGAATGGTAGAAACAACACCGCGATGGCGGTTACCATCACATTTAAGGGCTACTACGGTTCGGATGCCGAGAACCTGAAAACCGTGACGCTCACCAAAACATGGACCCAAGATACGGTTGACATGCTGCGTCAGGAATATGTGGACATGACCCCGCCTGATGGTCGCGCCGAGCTGCCGGTTCCTGGGCGAGGTCAATTTAAGTCGGAGATTTCGAGCAATGGCGTTGATGACTGGAATACAGGGCACTACAGTTATATGATAGATGTCGGCTTGAAAGCCAAAAAGTCATCTTGGCTGACGCAAGTCAACAACTACCGCACGGCGAATAATCTACCCGTATTTGCGGATAGGCAATTTAAAGTTAACAGTGCGTATCGGAATCCGTATCATCAGCGATTTCATGTCGCTGCGCCGAATGTTGCCTCCTTTCATAGCCGACACTGCTATGGCGATGCGTTAGATGTCCGTACGATTGATGTCGATAGCGATAGCACGGTGGAGCAGGTCGTAGGAAACAAGGCAAAAAGTGATGATGGTGTGCTTATGGAGCTGCGTGCCGTAGATGCTGGAGCGAAGTGGACCGCGTCTTGGGAATACTATCCTACGCATACGCATGCGGATTGGACATCGCGAAGTTCGTGGCCTCCACCTAAGGGTACAGTCTATTCTCCACCGTGCGAAATGCCAGATGACACAACAACTTCGAGTACCAACTCTGGCAATTCAGGCGATTCAGGCAATGGTAACTCCGGTAACGGCAACTCTGGTAATAGTGAGACACTGCATGCGTGTAATGTTCATACCATCTCCACGAGTGGAGATCATTCCCTCCAAGCGAGTTGTTCGACTTCGGGTTGCATTTCAACCAACTTCTATCAGTGTCAGCACGAGACCCACACATACCGTTCTATCGCGGGGGCCTGTGGACATACCTATCCATCAAACGAATCGCTTTCGCATCGTGAGGTTGCGTTTCCATGTCGGAGTCATCTGTATTATGTCTGTTCCGAACCTTCCACATCTGAGACACGCCGACATCATCGAAAGATGTTGCCATGTGGTGAGCATCTCGGGCGTTTGTGTGCTGCTTCGTCGTATCATACACAAAGCG